>JBLIZM010000285.1:0-2993 GCA_048859855.1 Trichlorobacter sp. | reverse complement strand
ACGCAGGTCGCATCCGGATGGGCGATAAGCACTTGTCGCTGTTTGCTCAGGACCTTGGCTATGGTTTCTATACCAAGGACTCCCCAACTGGTAAGCTTGATCTTGCGATTATCGAAGTTTCCGCCATTACCGAAGACGGTGGTCTGGTACCAACGACTTCCTGTGGCGTTATCCCAGAAATCCTGATGATTTGCGACAAGGTAATTGTCGAGGTTAACACTGGTGAGCCTTCCTTCGAAGGTATTCATGACATCATCGTTTGTAACCATCCACCAAATCGTCAAGTTATCGACATCAAGTCAGCAAGTGACCGCGTTGGTACAACCTACGTCCCATGTGACCCAAGCAAGATTATTGCAGTTGTTGAGTCAAAGCATCGTGACAAAGGTCGTGCATTTGCCGAGCAGGATGATACCTCTGAAGCGATTGCAAACCACATCATCGACTTCTTTACCCATGAGGTAAAAGCCGGTCGTTTGCCAAAGAACCTGCTTCCGATTCAATCAGGTGTTGGTTCCATTGCTAACGCGGTTATCGGCGGTCTTGCAAAAGGTCCATTCACCAACCTGACTGTCTTTACCGAAGTTCTCCAAGATACCATTCTGGACCTGTTTGATGCAGGTAAGTGTGATGCAGCATCAGCTTGTTCGCTCTCACTGTCTGAGAACCCAGGTTTCCCACGTTTCTTCGAGAACTGGGACAAGTACTTTGACAAGTGCGTTCTGCGCCCACTCTCAATCTCTAACGCCCCAGAGCCGATCCGTCGTCTTGGGTGTATTGCAATGAACACCCCTGTTGAAATTGATATCTACGCACACGCTAACTCTACGCTGGTTGGCGGTACCCGTATGATTAACGGCCTGGGTGGTTCTGGAGACTTCCTGCGTAACGGTTACCTGAAGATGATGCATACTCCTTCAAGCCGTCCGTCAAAGGTTGATCCGAACGGTATTTCTTGCGTGGTACCACACTGTTCACACATTGACCATACTGAGCATGACCTGGATTGTGTCATTACTGAGCAAGGTCTTGCAGACCTTCGTGGTATGGCTCCAAAAGAGCGTGCACGGAGAATCATCGAGAAGTGTGCTCACCCAGATTATAAGCCTATCTTGACCGAGTACCTTGATATTGCTGAGAAAGACTGCCTTGCAAAAGGTATCGGCCATGAGCCACAACTCTGGGATCGTGCATTCAAGATGCATTTGAACCTTGCCCAGAATGGCACCATGAAAATCAAGAACTGGGATGTAAAAGTCGATCTCTGCGAATAGTAGAGAAGCAGGTAGATGCAGTCATACTAACAAAGCCCGCTCATTTGAGCGGGCTTTGTTAGTATCAGGTATCCTCTTTGTCGGGATGCGCCCTTGGGTGTGCAGCATCGTATATTGCAAGCAGTCGGTCGATTCCAACGTGGGTATATTTTTGCGTTGTAGAGAGGGAGCTGTGTCCAAGGAGTTCCTGAATGCTACGCAAATCAGTACCGCCTTCGAGCATGTGGGTTGCAAAGGTATGTCGCAGGACGTGGGGCGTTACGTTCTTGTACGTTGCAATGGATTTGCTGAAGTGATCAATGATTCGAGCAACAATCCGGCGATTAATCCGTCCTCCCCGTGATCCCAAAAATACAGGGTCATCAGGACGTGGTGACGGTGTCCGTTCGTCAAAATATGCTGATAATGCACCCAGTGCACATGAGCCTACCGGAACAATTCGCTCTTTATTTCCCTTCCCTAATACCCTGACAATTCCTTGACTTCGATCAATATCCCGCCAGTTCAATCCTGTGAGCTCAGAAACCCGAAGCCCGCTTGAATAGAGTAGTTCGAGTATTGCAATATCTCTCGTATGTTCTGGTAGATCGTCCGGTGCATTCGTAACATTTTTTATTAGGCTGAGGGTTTGGTCAATATCAAGATGAAAGGGAAGGCGCTGCTCTTTCTTGGGGGTAGCCAGCAGTTCAGCAGGGTTGTGGGTTATTACCTCATTGTTGGTCAGCCACTTAAAGAAGGAGCGAATTGCTGCGAGGCGCCTGCCAATACTGCTACGCGCATAGTGACGCTGCGGTGGTTTTTGACCACCTTGCAAAGAGCTTACATAGCGGCGAATGAGTAAGTGATCTATTTGATCCGGTGTCTGGATCTCTGGGGTTGTAGAGACCATGAAGTTAAGAAACTGCTGTAGGTCATTGCGATATGCAATCGAAGTGTTTTCAGACACATTGCGCTGAGTTGTCAGAAAACAGAGGAAGTCCTGTATTAATTCAGCCGTTGTTTTCATCGCGAGTAATGATAAAAACGTTGTCCTGACAACGAATACGAGAGCCGGGGTATACTTTTCTCCCTCGCCGGTATTCAGGTTCTCCATCGACAAAAACCAAACCCTCTCCGATCATGCTCTTTGCCTCTCCGCCGGCCAGGGCAATCATACTTAACTTGAGAGCAGCATCAAGTTTGATCCAGGGACTGGTGATTTCGATAACATGTTCACTCATATGGGTTACCTATTGGTCAGCATGATGAAGCCGAGGTGTCTTCCAGTCACGCCGTCATCGCGACGATGTGAGAAGAACAGTTCTTTTTGACAGCTGACGCAGATACCGGCACGGTCAATATGACTCTCTGGTATACCGCAGGCACGCAGTTGGTGAAAATTGGCTTTAGCCAGGTCAAGTTGCCAGTGTTCCTTGTCTTGCGCAATCGCAGACTCTTGCCAAATTGGGGCTTGATCCGTGAATGCAGTGGCGACACTACGGTCAACCTGATAGCAGCAGGGGCCGATACAGGGGCCGATGGCCACTCTAAGGTCATCGGGTGTACTATTAAAGATGGACTGCATTCCTTCAATAACTTTTCCGCAGATGTTGAGTGCGGTACCTTTCCATCCAGCATGGATAGCAGCAACAACATGCTGTTTCGTATCATGGACCAAGATTGGAACACAGTCCGCAACGGCAATTCCAATCATAAGATTTGGCTGGTTGGTTATGATTG
>JBLIZM010000284.1:0-5313 GCA_048859855.1 Trichlorobacter sp. | reverse complement strand
CGTGTGCTCTTCCGATCTCCTTTGCTGTGGGCGGAAATGCGAGCCCGTTTCTCGATGCCGATGATTCGACCGGCCAGCTTGATGAGGCGTTGCTGCCATTGGTAAGTGGCGTCGGTGCGCTGCTTGCTGGTCAGTACGGTGTTCAGCCAGAGAGTGTCAACGATCCCCATCAGGGTATCCAGTTTGCGGATCAGGTGTGCAAACTGAGCAACCTGAGGAGAGTTGATCTCGATGGTGTATTCATTCGGGTTGGTGTAGCCGGGCATCATGTCGATGCCGTTATCTTCCATCAGCTTGTTGAGCTGAGCGGTCGCTTTGTCCAGATCTTCGGAGACCTTGGAGATATGTTCCAGGATGACGGTTTCAACCTGGTCGATTTCGTCCTGCTCACCGATGATGCGAAGGATCACGTCGATGGAGAACAGGGAGTTGGAAACTCGCTCAAAGCTGCGTTCCATGACGCGCTGAGCTTGGAGGCTGTTTACTTTCAGAACTTGCTTGAAAACAGGGCGAGAGTAGTGGTTGCTGCGGTCGTTGTTTGTGTCCAGTGCTACTTGTGCTTCTGCCATTAGAGATACTCCTAAATTTGAGGTACAGATAAACGCACTGGAAAGGATAAATGCGGTCAATCTGTAACCTGACCTCTCGAAGTGCCCAAAATGGACAGTTACAGCGTTTTCTGTTTAGCAAAGGTGAGCTATATTTGAATCATCTTAGTCGCTCTGCGGCTATAGGTGAGATAGCTGGTCTCCGAAAACAAACAGCATCTAGTCTTATGCCGTATGGCATTACTTAACCCCAAGCCGGGGGCTTCTCCCGGTTTTCGGGTGTTGCCCCTGTTTTTTTACATAGGAGCAACACCATGCACATCATCACTTTCATTGTAGTTCTGCTTGCATCTCTGGGCGCACTGTACGTAGGCGCGAAGGCATTTGCTTTTTCCTTCATCGTTCTCGCTAAAGTGTTCCAGCGTATCGGTTTGTTCCTTTGGAACAAATTCGCAGTTCCTGCAATGCGGTCTGTACAGGCCGTCATCAAAGAACGTGCTGCCAAGGCTGAACAAGCCAAAGCAGTCGTTGAACCTGAGGTAACTCAAGTTCAAGAAGTCGCTAAACAAGAACCTGACTGGGATTATCTCGAAATCCCGACTTACCTTCGTAAGGGCAAGGAACTTGTCTGGTAATAACTGTCGCTGAGTAATCTTCGACACTTTCAAACCCATCGGGGCAACCATACCCCGACGGGGATGTTGCCCCTTTTTGCTTAGGAGCAACATCATGGAAATCGCTATCATCGCTTTGTGTATCCCTACTGGTTGGGCAATCTCTCGTCCTTTCGTGAGAATCGCTGAATCGTTCGGTTACTGCTGATAGTCAACGCAAAGGGAGGGGGCAACCCCTCTCTTTCTGGTCAAGCCTCTGTGGCTTGTCCTCAAAGTCTTCTGGTGTCAGTTGGCTTTGACGACAAGCTACAGGGGGAATGTCGAATGCAACAGAATCTTCATGTTTACGACGATCACGCAGGCATCATCTATCTGGCTGATGGACGCGAGGTGAAATTTGATCCGAAACTGTATTCCAGCTCCTACCAGGCGCACAGTGAAGCAGTGAAGTGGGCCAAAGAAACCGGGGTCATTGGTCAAAACGACGATGTGGTGATGTTCGTCCATTGAGGGAGTAGCCTCCAAGAGAGGCTACTCTCCTCGCTCCTTAAAAGTCTTCTTACTCATGGTGAATACCATCAGTAAGCAGATTTTGTTCTCTTCGGAGAGCGAAAAGTGCGATAGCTGGTCGCCAAAAACAAACAGCAAATTAACGTTAATTTATTAATCCCTGCGGGAGTCTATCTCCTGCTGGAGATACCTCCCGTTATTTCTGGAGGTATCCATGAACAAATTCCAAGACTTTAAGTTGGTTTATCGTCAAGGTGGTCGTCGCTTAGAGCGTGTCTTTACGGACACTCTTTACGCGAATGTGAAGCGTGTCGCTGACTCGTTTCCTCCGACCGTTCTTTGGCGCATTCAGCCAGCGTAAAACTCGGAACCTTAAAGCTCGGCTTTGGCCGTGACCTTTCAATAACCCATGCGGGTACACTTCCCCGCACGGGGTAGGTGTACCCATTAACTTTGGAGTACACCTTATGAACCAAGTAGCTAAATTGGACCTCGCCCAAATCCGTCAACAAGCCATCAATGATGGTCTGCTGGTGGACCAATCTTCCATCGGTAAACAAGCTGGTTTCCTGACCAATGTGGCAGTGACCCCGGCAATTGTCGATGGAGTATTTGGTGCAGATGGTAAGCACTCGGTAGAAGACTTCCTTTTCATGTTTTTGCAGCTTTGTGTTGCTCAAACAAAGGTCGCTTTTACCGACAACAAGAATTGGGGAAAGATTCGTCTTTATTACCCCATGCCCACTGTAGATGGCTTTTTCAAACCCACAGAGGTTGTGATTAAGTCAGATCCTGTAACCGCAGATGTCACAATCATGATGGCCTCGGAAGAGGGCGCTCATTTGTGCTTGTGATATTCACAAAATTCGCCTCCGTTTCGGGGGCGACCTTTTTAAACCCCTCGCCGGGGAGTTCTCCCCGGCTGGGGAGCCTCCTTGGCACATTCTCCCGGTGTCGGGGTTTCCTTAAAACCCTGGCGACGGGGGTTTAAGGAAGCCTCGATGCTGGGGTTCACGCTAAGGAGAAAACCTATGTCTTACTACAAAGCTGACACCGTTCGTGAAGCTGCAAACGGAAACTGGCTATTCATCCTGGCGGCCCTAGCGCCCCATCTTGAACCAGCTCTCCGTAAACCTGGTCGTCATGTTTCTTGTCCTATCCACGGCGGGAAAGATGGCTTCCGACTGTTCAAGGATGCCCACCTGACTGGTGGCGGCGTATGCAATACATGCGGTGCCAATCATGATGGTTTTGAGCTGCTGATGTGGCTCAATAACTGGGACTTTAAACAGTGCCTGAGCGAGGTTGGTGATTATCTGGGGGTTGAGAAAGAGCAACCCCAGTATCAACAAGCCGCTGCACCTACACGAGCTCCTGCCCAGACCAAAGCGCCTGTTCAGCAAGAGCCTATGAAGGTGAATAACAAGGTTCTCGATTCCAAGAATCGTAAAAAATCCATTGCCGGTACTCTGATTGCCCACGGTAAAGCTCCTTATGAGCATAACGAAGACAACGAGCTCAGCTACTTTGCCTTCATCCGTGACAAGAGCGGTTTGGAACGCACCATCTGGGGCGTGGATCTTGAAAGAGCCATTGGTGAAAGTGAAGCCAAGTATGGGGATGAGATCGTCATGACAAACCTCGGGCGCGAGCCTGTAACTGTCGTCGTTGAAGTTAAGGACGAGCAGGGGAATGTTGTGAGAGAACAACCTATGCAAACGCATCGCAACACCTGGCTGGTGGAACGTCGCGGCGCTACGGTAACGCAGTTCCGCGCTCGCTCGAACGGTGGTGTTGAGCCGGTGAGTCACCATGTTGAGTCGGCCCCTGTGGTCAACCGCACGGTAGAAGCTCCGGCACCGCAAGTACAACCTGCGGCCACACAACCGGAAGAGCAAAGCAGCGAAAACAAGCCGAAAGTTGTTCCGATGTTTCGTGAACAACCTAAGCCTTGGCTGCTTGAGCTCCAAGAAGAAATGGAGAAGAGAATGGAGCGCGAACGCGCTTACAGTGCTCGTCTCCGTGAGAAAATCGAGAAGGTATGGAACGAGTGTTTGCCGTTCTCCAGTCATGTGACTGAGCCAATGCGTCTGTACTTCAAAAACCGCGAGCTTCTGTTCAAGGTTGATGAAGTAGAAAAAACAGACTGTCTGCGGTTCAATCCGGCTATGGCCTACTACGACGAAGATGGCAATGAAGTTGGGAAATTCCCGGCTATCGTCTGCGCTATCCGAGATGTGGAAGGCAACCTGGTAACGCTCCACCGCACCTATCTCACCCAAAACGGTAAAAAAGCCAAGGTCGGCAACGCCAAAAAGATGATGCCCATTCCTGACGGTTTGGATGTCAATGGCGCGGCCATCCGCCTCGGTGAACCGACTGAGGGTATCCTGGGTGTTGCAGAAGGGCTGGAAACAGCCCTGTCAGCTTATCGAGTCACTCAAATCCCGGTTTGGTCAACGGTCAATGCCACCCTAATGGAGTCCTTCGAGGTTCCAGAAGGTGTTCACACCGTACTGATCTGGGCTGACAAAGATAAGTCTGTGACTGGTGAGAAGTCAGCGAACGTGCTGAAAGCCAAGCTGGAGAAGCGCGGCATTCGTGTGTACGTCCTGCTGCCTAAGCTCCCGATCCCGCCCAGAGCGAAAGGGATTGACTGGAACGATGTCCTGATGAGTCAGGGAAGCCTCGGTTTCCCGAATGCTCGCTACCTGCGCGATTTCATTGCGAGAAGGAGAGCTGAGTATGGCCGTCATTGATGTCTCGAAGGTTGATACAACGCCTGGTAACGACGCGGTGTGCCCCTTCTCTCCCCCTGAGGGGTGGGAGGGGGACTCTGCGGCCTACGTTGAGCTTATGCGGTCTCGGTATCGTCATCTGATGCACGGCCAGAGAATGATGGTGACAGCCTCCTTCGCAAGAAGGGAGCCTATCCAAGTTACTGGCCCGTTTGCTGATGAAGCGACGAAGATCATTAACTCAATGAAGATGAACAAGGCGAAGCCAACAGCTTTGTCTGCCTAAAACTTTAACCCTGAGGGGGTGTTCATGCCCTCTCGGGCATGATTCGCCTCCTCTTTAACTATGGAGGTAATCATGAAAAAGTTTTTGCGTATTAAGACGTGGTTTGTGCGTCTTTTCTCTCCTGACAAGAAGACTCTGGGAGCTATCGGTGAAGACCTGCGTAAGGTCGCCGTAACAGCCATCGGTGTCGGTATTGTAGGATTGGCTGTATCTGGGGACACTATAACCGTCAAAGAAGCCGGTTTGGTGTTGGTAATTGGGGTTATCCTGTGGATCTATGGTATAATCTTAACCAAGGTCAGCAATTCCTAAGGGGGTCAAATGGACGCTTTCACATTAGGCATGTTGGGGTTGCTCATATTTTTCACTGTCGTCACTGGCGGCAGTCTGTATCTCTACCATGAGAAACAGAAGGAAAAAAAGCATCACAACGCCTAAAGAGTAACTGCGACAATGAACGTAAAGGCCAGCAATAGCTGGCCTTTTTTTATACTTGCAGTTTGAGGTGTTACATGTCACGATAAGGTAAGTGTGACATGTAACGGAAAAGGTGATTTTTTGAAAGTATCCAATGAAGATGCTCAGGCTACGGCGATCTATCTCCTCAGAGCTGCTTC
>JBLIZM010000283.1:0-2680 GCA_048859855.1 Trichlorobacter sp. | reverse complement strand
ACTGACGTCGATTGCCACCAACAGGGAAAGGCGCCGCTGCTTTTTACGGCCGGGGGTTTGACGGCTGAAGCGTCGATGCTCACGGGTCCAGGTGCTGGTGCTGCCGGTTCGTCCTGCGGTGGCGACAAACTGACGAAGGACCTGGCGCCACGGGATGGGAGGTGGGTGTAAAAGCTGATCCACCGCCTGCTGGAGCTCTCCCGGCGCTTCCTGGTCGGCGCCGGCTAAGGCATCCCGTACCATAGAACGAATCATTTCCTCAGCCAGGGTGGCTGGAGTGTCACAGGATTCCTGCCAGGCGTCATGGCTGTCAAGTGGTGCGACCTCCGCAAAGGCGTCACCAACCCCTTGGCCGGAAGTGCCGACAGGAGCCTGCTCATTGTCGCCCAGTCCGCTCCCCTCGACATTCCCCATGTCGAAGGGGGGGATAATCATGCGATAATATTCCTCCGCAGCACAGTCAGGGGGAAGGTTATAGTCCAGGGGAAGGAGTGCCCCTTCCGGAAGATCGTCAATATACTGATTGATGGCGAGATCCGTTGCAACGTCCCAGTCGTGGGGGGTATGGCCGTCCTGTCGAAGCGGATGCAGGTGTACCAGGTGGGCGATGAGGTGGGCAAGGATACTCTCCTGCTCACGTGGTGCGAACTGCTCAAAAGAGGCTTCGTTAATCAAAATGGTGGGGACACCGTTACGAAAGGTTACGCCGGCAGCCTTGGATCCCGTGGTGAGCGGCTGTTTGCGGACCTGCATCAAGAGCTGCCCGTAGAACGGTCGACTGCGTAAGAGGCGTATGATGGTGTTTTCAAGTGCACGCATGGCAGAGAGCCTACCCCAATCGGTAGCGGCTGTCAAAAGCCAAAAGTGGTTGACCTCAAGGGGATGATGGTATAGACAACGTGAGACGCAGTGGCGTCATTCTTGAAACGAATACAAGGAGTGAATATGTCAGAAAACGCACAACCCGTAGTCTGCTTCGAAACCTCAATGGGACCGATTGTCATTGAGCTGAACCGTGAAAAGGCACCGATTACCGTCAAAAACTTCCTGACCTATGTGACCGACGGTCATTATGATGGACTGATTTTCCACCGCGTCATCCCGAACTTCATGATTCAAGGTGGTGGATTCGACGATCAGATGCAACAGCGCAAAACCCGTTTTGCTATTAAGAACGAGGCCAATAACGGCTTGAAGAACGTTCGGGGTTCGGTAGCGATGGCTAGAACACCGGTGGTTGATTCCGCGACCTCCCAGTTCTTTATCAATACCGTTGATAACGGTTTTCTGGATTATCGGGGTAAGCGTCCTGAGGAGTTTGGCTACTGTGTCTTTGGAACGGTTATCGAGGGGCTGGAAACGGTTGACGCCATTCGGGCGGTTAAGACCGGATCAAAGATGGGGCATGGTGATGTTCCGCTCGAAGCGGTTACCATCATTAAGGCTACGGTTCGTTAAACAAGAGCGGGGTGGGTCGCAGGACCCACCCCGTTTCGTATTAGAAGCTCAGCAGCGCGCCGCCCAGAATCTGGGTTTTCTCATCCCCAACCAATCGCCGGGCCTCGATATTGAAACTCAGCCCAGGAAAAGGAGCAAACAGGTCCGCACCGACCTGCAGAGTTGCGGTGCTGGAACGTTCCTTTGAAAGGTCACTACCGTTTGAGGTAACGGTGCGGTTGGTATAGAGCTGAACACCGGCACCGGCATATGGTTTGATGAACGGAATAAAGGGGACGTGCACGGTAAGCTGGGCGCCGATGGGGGTGCTTTCAATCCGTTTGGTCTGCCCGTTGTTCGTATACTCCAGTTCGCTTGATCCGATTGATGCGCCAAGGCTCACGATGGGGGTCGGGCGGTACCGCACGAACAGTTCGCTTGTGCTGCCCGACTCACTCGGAACCCGCCCATAGCGTGCGCCGAGATCCATTGAGCCCGCAAGAGCAGTCCCTCCCATGAGTCCAACGGCGATCATGGTCATCAGTAGTTTTTTCATGTTGTTCATTTTTCTCATTTTTTTCATTTAAAATCCTTTCAGCGTGATTAGTGGTTAACGATGGCTCCCGCCGCTACGGCCGGCGTTTGTATGTACGGTTTTGATCAGGCGATAGAGGCCTGACATGCTGGGTTCGAATATGGCGGCGGTCATACCCAGTTTGTCTGCGACCTGATCAGGAGTCAGATCATCAAGGAAGCAGGCCCCTTCTTTCAGCATGACTGAGGGGATTGCAAGGATGCCACCACGGGTGGTTCCCGCGAGTTGCGCCAGAATATCACCACCGGTCACCAACCCGGCTACGGAAACCCCGCCGCCAAACAAAAGACTGGGGCAGGCAACCAGCGACAGGTCACAGCTGGTCTTCTGGGCCAGCTGCTCCAGATAGGGGGCTACCACCGGGTAGGCGGAAGTGCCGGTTACGGCGGTCAGGGTGATTGGCGCGCAGGGGCGAACCTGCGGCATCATCCGATGGGCATTGGACCGGAACCAGGGGACCATGCCGACACCGTTTTCCCACTGGGGAAGCTCGCCATAGGAGGCTAGTGCCGGAAAGGGACGCTCCGCTTTGAGGAAGAATTCATCGGCCAACTGGAGAAACGGTTCTCCCAGTTTCCGGTTCAAGCGGCGCATAATCGGTACGAAACGGTCGAGAAAAGCCTGAGCATAGGCGGTGTCGACCGAGCT
>JBLIZM010000282.1:0-9458 GCA_048859855.1 Trichlorobacter sp. | reverse complement strand
CTCTTCCGATCTCACCAAGGGGTCACCAACGGGGCGAAACAAATTAGCAACCATGAGTATTTTGCCAAGCTGGCCCAAAAAATCATCTCCATACTGTCAACGACAACCAGGGAGGGTTTTGTCTATAAGTTAGACACGCGACTGCGTCCTTCAGGCAATGCCGGCCCCTTAGTCACTTCGCTTGGATCGTTTGTCGAATATCACCATCAAGAAGCCCAAATCTGGGAGCGGCAAGCCCTCACCAAAGCACGGGTTGTTATCGGCCCCCCTGCGCTTGAAAACCAAATCAATCTGGTTATCCGACAAACCGTCTATGGCCAGTCACTTCCCGATGAGGGACGCCATGAGATTCATCGCCTACGGATGAGGATGGAACATGAAATAGCCAAAGAAGGCGCCAGCAACTATAATATTAAGACTGGCCGTGGTGGCATGGTTGATGTTGAATTTATCGCCCAATACCTCCAGCTAACCCATGGCATGCAATACCCCCAGCTTCACAGCCAAAATACCATCACGGCACTAAAAGCAGCGCGAGAAGCTGGCGTACTGACGAGCAACGATGCCGAACCACTGATCAATGGCTATAAATTTTTACGAAAACTTGAGAACCGCCTGCGATTATTGCACGATCACTCAATCAGTGATCTTGCACGAGATCAGCACTACCTTGACAAACTTGCCCGGCGGCTTGGCTATGATCCCAAACTGCGACACCCCGGGCAGGCTCTTTTGGCTGACTATGAAACAACAACTGAACAGATTCGAGCTGTATATGCCAGGACACTCGGGGCTGACTGCCTCGGTCAAGAGGAGACTCCAACACCATGACCATTAGCGAACAAATTACCAGCATTGCACAACGTGCACGTGATGCCTCAACAATCATGGCAAAGCTGTCAACCAATCAGAAGAACACTATGTTGCATGCCATGGCCGACCTTCTAGAAGCAGAGTCTGCATTTATTATTACAGCCAACGCCCATGACCTTGACTCTGGTAAAGAGAAGGGGCTTTCTGAGGCAATGATTGATAGGCTCATGTTAAACAAAGACCGGATTGCCGGCATCGCAGCTTCATTACGCGAGGTTGCCGCACTTCCTGATCCGGTGGGTGAGATTACCAGCATGAACAAACGTCCAAGTGGTATCCAGGTTGGACGCATGCGTATACCACTGGGCGTTATTGGAATTGTCTATGAGGCACGTCCTAACGTTACAGCCGATGCGGCAGCGCTTTGCCTTAAAGCTGGTAATGCCGTAATTCTACGTGGTGGTTCCGAAGCAATTCACTCCAATAAGGCGCTTGCTGATATCCTCCATAGAGCCATGCGCTCAAGCGGTATTCCTACTGAAGCGCTAGCCTTGGTCCCCATGACTGACCGCGAAGGGGTCTTGGCTATGTTGCAACAGGAAGAGTCCATCGATCTGATTATTCCTCGCGGTGGTGAGAGCCTGATTCGATTTGTGGTGCAGCACTCTAGAATCCCGGTTATCAAACACTATAAAGGCGTCTGCCATGCCTTTATTGACGCCTCGGCAGATGCCGCCATGGCAACAGAGATTATTGTTAATGGGAAAACCCAACGGCCGGGAGTCTGCAATGCTTTAGAAACGGTCTTGATTCATCGGGATGTTGCTGAAACAGTTGTCCCGATTCTCGCTAATGCGCTCTTGCAGCGTGGTGTCGAGCTGCGGGGAGACGAAGAGTTTTGTCAGTTCGTTTCGACAGCAAAACAAGCAAAAGATGAGGATTGGGATGCTGAGTATCTTGCATTGATACTCTCTTGCAAGATTGTTGGATCGATTGATGAAGCGATTGGTCACATTGAGCGCCATGGATCGCTGCACAGCGAAGTTATTATCACCAACGACTATACTAATGCACAACGATTTATCAGAGAGGTCAATTCATCATGCGTATTGGTTAATGCGTCAACCCGCTTTAATGACGGTGGGCAACTGGGGCTTGGAGCTGAAATCGGGATTTCCACGACAAAACTACACTCATTTGGTCCTATGGGACTTGAAGACCTGACAACCAGAAAATATATCGTCTTTGGTGAAGGCCAGGTGCGGGGATAGTTAGTGCTTGAGGCTGGCGACGATGGTATCCGCGATTCGGATACCATCGAGTGCGGCACTCATGATTCCCCCGGCATATCCTGCTCCTTCACCGCACGGGTAGAGACGTCCGATAGCGACCGACTCTCCGGACTCCCCCCGCGGGATTCTCACTGGGGCGGAAGTTCTGGTCTCAACACCGGTCAAGGTCGCCTCGATTGTTTTAAAACCTCTCATTTTTCTGTCAAAAGCTGTAATCCCCTGTCGCAGTCCTAATGAGACATAGTCCGGAAGGATTGTCTGTAGATCACAATACTTAGTTCCCGGGCGATAACTCGAATGACATTCCCCGCCTTTACCCCCGAGAAAAGTCATCATGTTCTGAACCGGCGCATGATATTCACCGCCACCAGCAATAAATGCCCGCGACTCCAAATCCTGCTGGAATCGAACACCACTCAGTGGATCTTTCTGATCGAAATCCTCTGGGCGTACAGAAACCACGAGGGCACTATTTGCAATCCCTGAGTTTCGGTCATGATTACTCATACCGTTGGTTACCACCATCCCTGCTTCAGAAGAACCAGCAATTACGGTTCCACCCGGGCACATACAGAAGGAATAGCAGCTTCTTCCTGATGCCAGATCATTCCACGTCAAAGCGTATTCAGCACTCCCTAGGAGCGGATGGTGGGAAGTGCCATATTGTATCTGATTTATAAGCTGTTGTGGGTGTTCCACCCTGAGACCAACTGCAAACGGCTTCGCCTCCAATACGACACCACGGGATAACAACATATGGTAGGTATCACGCGCACTATGACCGATTGCAAGAACTAAGCGATCACACGTCAGTTCATCACCATCAGGCAGGTGCACCGATGACACCATACTATTGGTGATGCTCAATTCGCTCATGCAACTAGAAAAGCGGATCGTACACCCCTGTTCCTGCAAATGCTCTCGCAAACGGGTTACCACCTTACGCAGGCGATCAGTACCGATATGAGCCTTTGCCTGATATCGAATCACCTCCGGTGCACCAAACCGCACCAACTGTTCAAGAACCCACCCGGTATTTGGATCCTTTACACGACAGGTGAGCTTACCGTCGGAAAAGGTGCCAGCCCCCCCTTCTCCAAACTGTACGTTACTCTGACAATCAAGAATACCCCGCCCCCAGAACAGGCCAACATCCTTAACCCGCTCAGAAACCGGTTTCCCCCGCTCCAATACGGTACAAGGAACCCCGTATGCAGCAAGGCGTAATGCACAAAACATCCCGGCGGGGCCAAAACCCGCAATAACAATCTTCTCCTTGGTCTCGACCCTCGTAAAATGCATAGGGGCTTCCAGCGGGACCTGCTCTATCTCTGGATGTGGCAGGAGTGTTTTACAGAGATCCCCCTCGTTGTCCACCTCAACCCGAACGGTATAGACTCCAATAATATGCGGCTTTTTACGGGCATCAATTGACTTACGCAGTACTATAAGTGATTTTATTGCTGCTGTCGCACCGATTAGAGGAAGTACCTGTTGGCGGAGCTGCTTTTCACCAGCATCAAGAGGGGCTCGTATGTTGCGGATAATCAGCGGCATAGACAAGGTACTCTATACGACACTACCGCCAGAAAAACTCTTGGCGGTAGTGTATTGGATGAGATGGAGAACACGTAATTACGGTTTCTGTTCTAGGCGAACCGTCAAGACTGGGCATGGGGCGCCACGGACAACCCGCTCAGCAGTACTGCCAAAAATGAGATGGTCAAGGCCTGTCCGGCCATGGGTGCCAATAACAATAAACGAGGCATTCTCTTCAGAGGCTACACGGTTGATCTCCTCATAGGGGAGCCCCGACACTACCATTGTCTTGACTGGGCTGATTGCGGAGAGATGCTTCTCGCAAAACCTGCTCATCATTGCCGTTGCGCCAGCCTCTATTTCTTTCTCCAGCTGGTCAAACGACAACTGCGGGACATAGAAACCACGTAAATCAACAGGATCATTAATGACATGCACAACGGTCAAGGCTGCATTAAATGTCTCCGCAAGGAGTACGGCATATTCTGCTGCAGGGGTTGAATAATCAGAGAAGTCAACGGCCAATATAATATTCTCAATCCGCTTCATGGATTTCCTCCTAACACGGTTGGGGCTGACTATGGTTGCTGCGCCTGTTTTTTCGCTTCAACAGCCTTCCGTATCTTAATCGCCGAAAGAATTAAATTCGCTATTATCGACACATAATACACCTCGTCTTCAGGAAAGGTCCGCACCGAAGTCGTCTGTACGTTAATAACGCCATACACTTCTTTCTTATCACTTATTGGAAAAGAAAGCATGGAATGGTACTTTTCTTCATTCAGCTCTGAAAACACTTTGTAACGAGGGTCTTTTGAAGCATTGCTCAAGTTAAGTGGCTGCATGGTCTTTGCCACACTACCGGTAATCCCCTCACCGATTCGAATGGTTATTTTACCAATATTGTCAGCACTAAAACCATGAGTAGCGCGGAGAACCAGCTGATCTCCTTCGGTAATATAAATATTACAGACACTGGCACGAAGCTGTTGTGCCAACTTATCCGCAACGTTTTGTAGCACCTCATCGAGCTCAAAGTCTGATGAAACGAGCATGCTGATTTCTTCTAGCGAAAGGATTTCAAGGTGTTCACGGTTGGCACGCTCCATGGTGAGTGCCATTGTTCCGCGACTACTATCAATCGTCGGAGAAAAACTTGCTTTATGGTAGTAGGGATTAATGGATTTACTGCGCTCTGCAGCGGTACGATAGTCGGAAAAGCCACAGGAGCAGGTCATTTTAACCCGATAGGCATCAACCCGCTCACTCTCCATCACTTTTCCACATTTTCTACATCTTCCGGAAACTAGCATAGGAGGCTCCTTCTCAATACGACCTCATTAGTGTTGTCGTAGACTACTATGATACCAACCTCTGGCTAAAGCTGCAAGTCCATCATCACAGGTCGAAAACGTCCGCACCATCCTCAAAAGTGGTCATCTGACGCAGCAACCGACACCGCTCTCTGATCTCTTCTGGCGTTACTGTTTTTAAACGGTTCATACTGAAGGCCTCAACATTAAAGGAGGCCATAACCGAACCGAACACCAGCGCCTGACGCATCCGGTCTTCGGTAAATTCGCCGCAACCCGCCAGATACCCCATGAACCCACCGGCAAAGGTATCTCCGGCACCTGTTGGGTCAAAAACATCTTCAAGCGGCCAAGCAGGCAACGAAAATATGGAATGCTGTGTAAACATAATCACACCATACTCTCCCCGCTTCACCACCACTCGTTTACAGCCCTGTTCTAACAACACCCGGGCCGCCTTGACGAGGTTAGACTCACCAGTCAGCATCCGTGCTTCGCCTTCATTAATAATAACCACATCAACGCGCTGCATAACCGTACGCAAGGCTTCTGGCTTGGATGAAATCCAGAAGTTCATACTATCACATGCGGTAAACTGTGGATTCGTCACCTGATCGAGAACCTGGATTTGCAGCTCTGGATCAATATTCGCTAAAAAGAGTACATCCGTTGAGCGGTAGGATTCCGGCAGCTTTGGTGAAAAACCAGTTAAGACGTTCAACTGGGTATCCAGGGTCTGAGCTTCATTCAAGTCATAGCCATACCGACCAGACCAACGGAAGGTTTTTCCTGAAACATGCTGCACACCGGCAACATCAACACCACGCTCCGTCAGAAACGTGAGTTCCTGCTCGGGAAAATCCTCTCCAACGACCGCCACAAGACTTACATCGGTGAAAAAGCTCGCTGATGTTGCAAAATAGGTGGCCGAGCCCCCCAGCGCTTCCTGAACAGAACCGAATGGCGTTTCTACGCTATCAAATGCAACCGTACCAACAACAACTATTCCCATGGGGAACTCTCCTTAAAAATAACGACTGACAATTGCACCCAAGCGCTGGACCGACTCCTGGGAAATATGGCTTCTATCGGTAATAATTGCGTGGGAAAGTGCATCACCACAATCACAATTTCCAGCCACAATACGTGGCAGCGCTGCCTTGATGATATTCTGTGCCATAGCAACATTTTGATGCATAATCGTAATAACAGCATCAACGGTCACAGCATCATGTCCAGAATGCCAGCAATCATAATCCGTTGACAAAGCCAATACTCCATAACAAAGCTCTGCTTCACGCGCCAGTTTTGCTTCAGTCAGATTAGTCATCCCGATAATATCTCCACCAATGTGGCGATAGAGATGGGACTCAGCCCGCGTGGAAAAAGCCGGCCCTTCCATGCAGACATAGGTCCCTCCCTGATGGGTTATAGCCCCTACCGACTCAGCGGCCTGCGCAAGCTGTGCTGATAATACCGGGCAGGTCGGATCAGCAAACCCAACATGGGCAACGATACCATTTCCAAAGAATGTCGCGTCACGAACACCTTTCGTTCGATCAATGAACTGATCCGGGATAACAATGTGCCCAGGAACAATCTCCTCGCGCAGACTTCCGACTGCAGAGACAGAAATAAGTTTCGTTACTCCAAGTTGCTTCATTCCATAGACGTTCGCCCGGTAGTTAACTTCTGACGGCAACAGACGATGTCCCAGACCATGCCGAGGGAGGAAAACAACAGGAACACCCTCAAGTACTCCTTCGATATACCGGTCTGATG
This sequence comes from Trichlorobacter sp., assembly GCA_048859855.1. Taxonomy (GTDB): domain Bacteria; phylum Desulfobacterota; class Desulfuromonadia; order Geobacterales; family Pseudopelobacteraceae; genus Trichlorobacter. Next base: position 2,719 of record JBLIZM010000282.1, on the reverse strand, counting down.
GCTGTCCAAAAGGGGTTTCAATCTGTCGTTCCGCAATAATGTCAAGCCCATGCATCGCATACAGACCACTTCCACCAATGATCCCAATCTTCATGCGGTTGTCCCTTCATCATCTCTGGATTGAACAGGGATACGCTTTTCCAGTTTCCCTTTTAATTGGCCACAGGCAGCGGAGATGTCTTCGCCTCGGCTATCTCTGGTTATCACGGTAAAATGCCGATCCAGTAGATACTTGTGAAAATTGTCGAGCGCACCTCTCGTTGGAGGTATGAAATCGGCCCCCTCATGGGGGTTAAATGGAATAAGATTTATTTTGCAGGGGATATCAGACAAAAGCCGGGTAAGACGCTTTGCATCCTCAAGTGTGTCGTTTATTCCACCAAGCATGACATACTCAATCGTAATCTTACGCTTGCCCGGTAACGGAAAACGCTTCAAAGCTGCAAGCAGAACGCTAATCGGGTAGCGCCGGTTAACGGGCATGATTTCATTACGTAGCTCATCAGTTGTCGCATTGAGTGATACTGCAAGGTTGACGGTAACAGCCCGACCTAAACGCTCCAGCTCGGGTACCAGCCCGCAGGTGGAGACGGTCACACGACGAGTAGAAAATTTAAGCCCATTGTCTTCAAGCATAATCTGAAGTGCTGGTATCACATTATCAAGATTATGAAGCGGCTCCCCCATCCCCATCATAACAATGTTCGTAACCTCAGCTTCACGCCTAACAGCGAGAATCTGATTTACTATTTCCGATGTTGTCAAATGTCGCGTCAGTTGAAAGGTCCCGGTAAGACAAAAGGAGCACTGCATTGCGCATCCAACCTGGGAGGAAATGCATAATGTCGCCCGTCCCTCATCAGGAATCAGGACAGACTCAACCGTTGCACCATCGGAAAGCCGAAACAGGTACTTTGCCGTCCCATCCTTACTACGCTCAACGTGCTCTGGGGTCAGGTTGCTGATGAACGAACGACGAGCGAGCTCCTCTCGTAATGTCCGAGAGAGGTTAGTCATCTCATCAAAGGTCTTAGCATCCTTCTGGTACAACCACTTAAACAGTTGGGTTGCGCGATAGCGTTCCTTACCAAGGCCATGTAAAAAAGACTCGAGTTCAGGAAGGGAAAGACTTTTGAGATCCGTCATTGTGGTGGGAGACACTACAGACATACACAGGAAAAGGCTGCCCGGCTCCAGAAAGAGCCGGGCAGTGTAACCTTTAGCCTACCAGCTCAAAGCTATTAAAGAAGTAGGAAACTTCAAATGCGGCTGTCTCAGGTGCATCTGATCCATGTACGGAGTTTTCTTCGATATTCTTTGCAAACTCTTTACGGATAGTGCCTTCATCAGCATTCGCAGGATTTGTTGCTCCCATCAGTGTTCTCCATGCAGCAATAGCATCTGCTTTAGCAAGGCACAAAACAATTACAGGGCTTCTTGACATAAAGCTGCACAAGTCAGCAAAGAAAGGACGCTCTTTGTGAACATAGTAAAAACCTTCAGCCTGTGCCGTTGTCAGATGGATTTTCTTCATCCCAACAATAGTGAAACCGGCATCTTCAATCTTGGTAATAATCTTACCAGCAAGACCACGCTCAACAGCATCAGGCTTAATAATAGCAAACGTACGTTCCATAGTAGGGCTCCCCTGTTAGTAGTTAAAATATAGATACTGTAAATGTATTTTTTTACCATAGCCTGCTAGTGCTGTCAATCAGCACACCATCAGGAGACACCACTCATCTGCATATATTCTTGCCGTGCCGCAGCAATACCGGTAGAGTATCTAACATGAAGCATGATATCGCCATACTTTCAAGCGTTCGAGGGATTGCATACCAGATTCTTGACCGGGTCAGCAGGCAGGAAGGACACGCAGACGACCTTGTCCATACGGCGCTAAACCGTAATGAACTTCAAGGGGCCGATCGTGGGCTCCTTATGGAGCTGGTACTCGGCACATTGCGCTTTCAAGGCGCACTGGACTTCCAGCTGACATCACTGTGCCGGCAGTCATTTCAAGATCTAGAGCCAAGTGTGCAAATCTTGTTGCGACTTGGAGCATATCAGATTATCCATCTGAGCAAAATACCACCACATGCTGCGGTGTATGAAACAGTCGCTGTAACCCATGGGATTATTCCACGAGCAGCGGGACTTGTTAATGCTATTCTACGCAAACTTGCCAGTCACCCGTCTCCGGCTGTGCTACCAGACCCCGCAACAGCTCCGGTGTTATGGCTTTCATCGACACATTCGTTACCACTATGGCTCGCCGAATACCTCATTCAACAGCTTGGGCTTGATGACGCAGCACGCCTGGCATCCGTCTATAACACACCTCCCCCTCTAACCATTCGTATGACCCGTTCCGCACCAAAGGATACGTTTCTGGCCATGCTGGAGCATGTCGGCGCAGTAGTCACACCATGCCACTACGCCAAACACGGCTATCTGGTAGCTTACCGTGGCCCGATAACAGAGCTTCCAGGCTATAGCGAAGGGTGGTTCACAGTTCAAGATGAGGGAGCACAGCTGGTTAGTATTATACTTGATCCCAAACCAGGGGAGTCTATTCTTGATATGTGCGCAGCCCCCGGGGGAAAAACCGTACATATTGCGGAGATTGCCAACGATCAAGCCATGATTACCGCTACGGATCTAAAAGAAAAACGTCTTCGTAAACTTGAGCAAACCATAGCACGGCTACAGCTGAGGA
>JBLIZM010000281.1:0-2406 GCA_048859855.1 Trichlorobacter sp. | reverse complement strand
AGGTGACGCGGCAGTACGCGCTCGAACAGGTATACGGCCCACTTTTCCAGAGCTTCTGGCAGCAGGGTGTGGTTGGTGTAGGCGAATACCTTGTAGCAGATATCCCATGCCTTGCTCCACTCCATCTCTTCTTCGTCAACCAGGATACGCATCAGTTCCGGGATGGCGATAGTCGGGTGGGTGTCGTTCAGCTGGATAGCGATCTTGGCAGCAAACTGGCTGAAGTCGTTACCGTGAACGCGCTTGTAGCGACGCATGATGTCCTTCAGTGAGCAAGCACAGAAGAAGTATTGTTGAACCAGACGCAGGATCTTACCGGCTTCGGTTTCATCGTTCGGGTAGAGAACCTTGGAGATGGTTTCGGCTTGAGCCTTTTCAGCTTGAGAGTCGATGTAACCACCAGCGTTGAATACGTCCCAATCGAAGAACTCGGACGCGCGGGATTCCCACAGACGCAGGATGTTGACAGTCTTGCCTTGATAGCCGACTACCGGGATATCCCATGGCACCCCTTTGATCTTCTGACCGGCGTGCCACACCTTCTTCATCTTGCCTTCGGCAGTGAAGACAGTTTCAACATAACCGTACAGCGGGATTTCCTGGGTAGATTCAGGACGGCAGATTTCCCATGGTTTGCCGTACTCACGCCAGGAGTCAGGACGCTCGATTTGGCGACCATCGCGAATTTCTTGACGGAACAGACCGTGTTCGTAGTGGATACCGTAACCTACAGCAGGCAGGTTCAGGGTAGCCATGGAGTCGATGAAGCAGGCAGCCAGACGGCCCAGACCACCGTTACCCAGCGCCATATCCGGCTCTTCTTCGCATACATCAGCGATATCGATGCCCAGATCCTTCAGCGCTTCGCCGCACACTTCGTACAGAGAGAGGTTGTGCAGGTTGTTGGCAGTCAGACGACCCATCAGGAATTCAGCTGACAAGTAATGAATAGCGCGGGTGTCTTCCTTGAAATGGGTTTGTTGAGTCTGGGTCAGACGCTCATACACCAGTTCGTTGACTGCAGCACAGGTGGCCTTCCACCAGGATTGCTTGCTAGCTTTTTGCTCGCTGGTACCCAGCGTAGAGCGCAGATGGTGGACAATGTTCTGCTTCAGCTGATCTTTGTCCAGAGCACCGACCTGCTCAACTTTTTTCTTCGCCATAACCGATTTCCTTCGTTACTCGAGAGTAGTGAACCCTAAATGTGGGTTGCCGGAATAGTATCAGGTTCCCCAATCCGGCTGCCGCATACTAGCGAAAGGCTCATGGTCAAAATTAGACATAAATCACATTTTTTTCTGGTAAACGGATACATTCACCATGAAAATCTTTTCAAAAAATAAATATTTTTCATTTATAACAATCTATTAAAAATCATGCAGTTAACTAACCTATAAGCATTAACTTGCCCATCTCGATAGAAAATTATCCCGAATATGCGAAAAGTAAAAACTAACGCTTCTGCACCCTTTACGGCACTGGAAATCGATTTCACTGGGCAACAAAAAGCTTTTCACCCTACTTTCGTGTGGAATTGTGAGGCAGGCGAGGTAGCAGAGACTCATTCAAAGGCATGGGAAATTGATTAACGAATCAGCAACAATCGCTGTTTTTTTACTATCTGGGCAAAAAAGAGACAGCCACAGTTAAAAAAGCAAAAACACACAGCCAGGGAGTAAAAACCGAAAAAAAGGGAGCGCAGCACTCGCTACCACTCCCCCATGAGATGATTTACCGGATTTATTTAGCGAGAACTCAATGCCAGCGCACCACCTGCCGCGATAAAGGCGCCACCTGTTACCCGGTTAAAGAGACGACCTCCTCCCAGACGCGTGAAAAATGCGGCAATACGTCGCCCCATCAGGGCATAACTGGACATGATGGAAAAATCAGCCACGACCCAGGTCAATGCCAATAGCAGTAACTGGGGCACTATCGCCTGATGGGGATCCACAAACTGGGGAAACAGGGCGCCGAAGAAGAGCAGATCCTTGGGGTTGCCAACACCCACCATAAAGCCATGGCCAAACAGCTTACGCAGAGGGCGAACCTCTATCTCACCGCTATCAAGAGAGACGCCGGAGAGCGCTGGTGCACTGGAGCGCCAGGCACTAATCCCCAGATAGAGTAGATAGAGCGCCCCCAGCAGTTTGATGGCGGTAAAGAGGGTTGCCGAAGCCGCCAGCAGCGCACCTACCCCCAGCACGGAGAGCAACATCAGGGTCAAAGCAGCCAGTACACCACCAGCAACAGTAGCAATTGCACGTCGCCCTCCGTGTCGGGCGCCATGGGTCAGGCAGAGTACCGCCGAAGGACCAGGGACGCCAATCAACGTCACTATGACCAGCACGTAAAGAAACCAGTGATGAAAGGACATATTCACTCCCGAGGAAAAAGGTGTACGGC
>JBLIZM010000280.1:0-9382 GCA_048859855.1 Trichlorobacter sp. | reverse complement strand
ACACTCTTGGTGTCATCTAATTGGTCACGCATCTGGTCCATATAGAGAATTTCCTGACGGGTGCCTTGGCGTATGGTTCCCGCAGTTGGCTGTAATTCTCCTAGGAGCAGCTTGATGAGAGTTGTTTTTCCCGCACCGTTTGGACCGATAATGCCAATCTTATCACCCCGAATGATAGTGGTATCGCAATGAGTAATTATCGGTGAATCGCCATAGGCAAATGACACTCCGGTAGCCTCAATAACCAGATGACCAGAGCGCTCTCCCTCTTGCAGAGAGAGTTTAACGGTCCCTTGGCGATTTCGCCGTGAACGGTATTCATCACGAAGTGCCTTTAGGGCCCGAACCCTTCCTTCATTACGGGTGCGACGAGCCTTGATCCCTTGCCGAATCCAAGCTTCTTCCTGTGCGAGTTTCTTGTCAAAAAGTGCTTGCCGTTTAACTTCGGCTTCAAGTAAATCCTCTCTACGGAGCACAAACTCATCATAGCCACAGGAGAATGCGTAGATGCGACCTCGATCAATTTCTGCGACCCTTGTGGCAAGGCGACGGGCAAAGGCTCTGTCGTGAGTAACAAATAGACAGGCTCCCCCATGACGGAGCAGGTGTTCCTCAAGCCAGAGGATGGTTGTAATGTCCAGATGGTTCGTTGGCTCATCCAGGAGCAGTATGTCCGGTGCACTGGCGAGTGCTCGCGCGAGAAGAACTCTACGCTTTGTCCCTCCGGAAAGATCACAAAAGGCTGCTTCTGGATTAAGTAGAAGATGCCGCATCACTTGGGTAGCTCGTTGCTCACGCTTCCATGATTCTTCATGGTGATCGTGATCATGAGGGAAATCGGCAACAATTTCTGCAACGCTACCACTCATTCCTGGTGGGACATCTTGAGTAACGAGTGCTGTCCGAATATTTTGGTGGCGTATAAACTCGCCCCCATCAGAGACCAAATCTCCGTGGATTAATTTCAAGAGTGTCGATTTACCGCATCCGTTACGACCAAGTAGACAGAGTCTGTCCCCTTCATCGATCTGCAGATTAATGCCATCGAGCAGTGCGGGACCGCCATAGGCCATATGAATGTTTCGAAGAGTTAAAAGCGGCATTGCGAGATTATCCTTGCGTGGCAAATGGTTGCTATGCTACCTGCATGATACCATAGCAATTAGAAATGAGGGTACGTCATATGCTGCCAGGTATCGGTAATGATATGTTCAAAGACTGGAGTGACGAACAGCGTCGCTCTGAGATCGAAAAGCTTATTATTGGGTTTCGCTCAGGACTGGATATCACACTTGTCTTACAAACAGCGACCATGATTGCTGGAAATGCTGATGCTGCACGGGAACATCTCGTTGCGCTGATTTCTGCCGAGGATCGCCATGCCATAATTTCAGCACAAAAGGGTGAAACACAGACGCTTGTCGCCTCTTTTCTTATCTGAGTACCTTACGGTCTCAACAAGCGTATGCCGCCATGTACGAGGGTCAGAATAATACTAAAAAGAAGTGCCCATCCAAAGGATGCCACTTTGAACCCTTCAATGATGTGTGAGGCTAAGAGGACAAACAGCGCATTCAGAAAAAGGCTCGATAACCCGAGACTCAGAATAGTCAGTGGCAGCATCAAGATATTCAGGAGCGGCTTGATGATACCATTTAGGAACCCAAGTACCGCAGCTGTCAATAACGCGGTTGCTATGTTGAGAATGCTTACCCCTGGTAAGAGGTAGGTCGTTATACCGATTGCAACAGCATAGAGACACCACTCAATAACAAATGCCATTCAATTCTCCCTGTTAGGTTATCGAAAGCACCTGGTGTGCAAAGGCGAGCGGAGCTTTACGGTGCGTTGCCATGATACAGGTGCTTTGTGCCGTCTTTGCAAAGAATTGCTCAAGTACAAGCTGCTCTGTTAGTGGATCAAGTCCTTCAGTCGGCTCGTCCAGAAGAATAATAGGACGAGGATCAAGGCAGACCCGAGCAAGAGCAATTCTACGAGCCTCGCCGCCTGATATCCAGCTCCCCTGCTCGCCAACCGATGTATTGAGTCCTTCCGGCAGAGAATCTATCCAGGATTTGAGCCCGCTGATTTCTAGTGCGTCTGCCAACTGATCTTCAGTACAGATACGATCAAGTACAATATTTTCACGGATACTCGCGCTAAATAAATGTGGCTGCTGGGGGACAACCTGTATGAGTTCACAGCGGGCCTCTGCTGTTAAGTCACGTAATTCTCTCACACCAATCTGTATGGATCCCTGATAGGGACGTAAGCCTGAAAGAATATCGATTACGGTACTTTTGCCAACGCCACTTTTCCCGATAATTGCCAGTACTTCTCCTGCTGAGATAGTGAAGGTAAGCGCTTGACAGAGTACCGGGGACTGCGGAGCATGCCGTATATTCTCCAGGGAACATTGTATGGATATACTGTCAGGCTGAGCTAGTGTGCCAGAAGGTACTTCGACAGGAGCAAAGCTGATTTCTTTGATGCGTCCAAGTGCTGCTTGTGTCTGTGGGAAAAGATGAATTGCGGTTGCCAGTGGTCCCAGTGCCTCAAAACACCCAAGAACAAAGAGCAAAAGCATAACCAGTTGCGGTCCACTGATAGTCTTGTTCATGCAATCAGCGACAATGATGGTAATCAGTGCAATGGTGGTCACGCCAGAGCCACTGGTTATAAGACTGTTTATGATGTGCTGTTCGCGTTGCTGATCAACATGTTGCCGAATGAGGCCTGCAGCGATAGTACGGGTATGAGCACTCTGCTCGTCAATACCTCCAAGCAAGATCAGTTCTTCAGCGCCTTCAAGTCCCTGTAAAATGGAGTGCCGTAGCTCTGATTGGCTTTTAACCATGGCATATCCCTGAACTTTCGAATGCCGATAGCGCAGAAGTGGCCAGCAGATGGAAAGCACGCCAGTTATCCCTGCGAATACCATGGCGGCTGTTTGATGGTAGCGAGCAATAAAGAGCGTGCCTGCGATTATAACGAAAACCCCGCTGAGTAGTGGCGCAAGCCCACGAAGATACAAAGACTCTAGAGAATCAAGATCATGACGGAGCCGACCACTGATTTCACCGGCAGTGTATCGCTCAAAAGGAACGGGAACTCTAGGGATAAGCTTCAAAAAAAGCCAGGTACGGCACTTGACCAAAAAGCGTAGGGTAATGTCATGGGTCAAAAGACGCTCGCCATATCTACCAAGTGTTCTGGTGATGGCAAGGGCACGAATAGTTGCTGAGGCATAAAAGTAGTTAAAAGCAGCGCCACTGGCTCCTGCCACCGCCATGGAGGTAATGAACCATCCAGAAAGGGCAAGCAGCCAGGCATTTAATCCAACAACCGCTGTAGCAGCAAGGATGCCGAGGAGCATCAGCATGCGGTGGCCTTTAAGCAGCAGTACTATGAAACGAATATTATGCATAGCTCTGCTCCAGATAGGTTGTACTCGGACGGCATCCTGTTAGCTGTCCGTCAAGAAGCTCGAGTACGGTATCAGTATAGCGAATGGTCTCTGGATGGTGGCTGATAATAAGAATAGTATGCTGTGGCGCAAGAGAACGGATGGTTTCCATGATTGCTTGTGCGCTTTGCGTGTCGAGTCCGGCGGTCGGTTCGTCTAATACGATAAAACGGCTGTTTTTCACGAGCATTCGAGCGAGTGCGAGCCGCTTAAGCTCTCCCCCCGATAGTCCACCACCAATACTGCCAATCATTGTATCAAGCCCATCACGGCTCGATTGGACTACGTCCTTCAGGTTGGCATACGTAAGGGACTGCCAAAGCTGATGATCATCAGCGACTGAAGAACCGAGCAGCAGGTTTTCCCGTATGGTTCCCTGTTTGAAAAAAGGGCGCTGGGGAACCCATCCCAATAGTGCAAACCACTCATTTTGGCGATACTGCCTAATGTCAATTCCATTACACAGTACCGTGCCTGAGGTTGGAGCCGTGAGCCCAAGCAACAGACGCGCAATGGTAGATTTCCCGCTCCCACTGGGCCCTACGAGGGCGAGGATGCTGCCTGCAGGGATGTTAAGATTGATATCGTGAACGCCGCGGCCGGTTCGTGAATACTGAAAGCTGACATTGCAGCATTGCATTGTCAAGGGGCTGTTTGGCGGTGGGGTTTCTCCCCAGGATGGAGTTTTGATTTCGGCAAGTGGAGCGAGGGTGTCAGCGGCAGCAATACCATGCATACGATTGTGATAAGACTGGCCAAGCATCCGAAGCGGAAGATAGAACTCTGGTGCGAGTAATAAAACGAGGAGGCCGCGTTCAAGCGTTAAGGTTGCTGCAAGCAACTGAAAGCCAATAATAACCGCAACGACAGCAGTCCCTACGGTTGCAAAAAACTCAAGTGTTAGGGCTGAAAGGAAGGCCAAGCGTAGTACTGCCATGGTTCCTTGGTGGTATGCTTCTGATGCAGTGGTTAGTCGTAACGCCTCAGCTTTCCATATTCCGAAACGCCTGATATCCGGTAGGCCACGAACCCGATCCAGCAGAAACTGTGATAGTCGTGATAGGCGTTCCCATTGTTTTTGGTTAAATCGTTCAGTCCCTTTGCCGATGAGTACCATCAATAAGGGGATGAACGGAGCAGAGAATAGCAGCACGAGCGACGCACGCCATTCTGCCGGGACAACCACCACCAGGACAAGAAGCGGTAGAATAGCAGCTGAAAACAGGCTGGGGATGAATTTGGCAATGTACGGCTCTAACTGATCAATACCAGTGGTGAGGGCTTCCATGACCCGAGCACTGTCGGGGAGGATACCAGCCGGGCGTCCTTGAGTGACGTTCCCTAACAACTGATCATGGAGCTGCTGCTTAATGGTTGCCGCGCCAGCAGTTGCTGAGGCTTCCAGTCGATAGCTACAAAAGCCTCGGAGGACTGCTACACAGAAGGCCCAGATTAAGAGGGGCATTAGAGCTTCTCGCGTAGTCTGACTAAAGACGATTTGGCTGCAGAGGTGTGCAAGAAACCATGCCTGGGTAATGGTGAGTAAGCCGGCAGCAAACGTCCAAAGTGCCGTCTGAGTAAGGTGGCGTTTCGCAGCCGGCAACAGTGTGCGAATCCATGCCTCTGAAGTCATTTTGGGGGTGTTGGGTGCTGGTGCGCTCATCGTTATGGACGTTGTTGCTTTTGTGTGATGATGTATTTGAGGTAGCGTCCTTCAGGAAAGGTGACCGGATACGGGAAGTCGAGCGGTTGTCCGGCTTGGGCAATGACAGTTAGCAAAGAATCCGCCTGTAGTGCGCCACGACGTAACTCTTTGAGATAGTCTGCTAGATCAGTTTTCTGGTGATTTGATGAGCAGACCAGTAGTCCGTCATCCGTAAGGACGTTGAGTGCTGCGGCAACCAATTCACTAGTTCCTTTCCTTGTGGTGAACATCCCTTTCCCTGTAGTTGAGAAAGAAGGTGGATCAAGCATGATGACGTCAAAAGAGCGCCCTTGTTCTCTAAAATTGGTTAAAGCGGCTAAGCAGTCGTCAATTATCAGGCTAAAGTTCTCTTCTGGCAGATTGTTTAGGAGAATATTCTGCCGATGGATGGCCATATAGCGTGGGGATATGTCAACTGAGGTGCAGTGCGTGGCCCCTGCGGATGCAGCTGCAAGAGAGAAGGCGCCAGTATAGGCGAACAAATTTAGAAACTGTTTGCCAGGTAGATGTCGCATTAAGGCGCTACGGTTCTCTCGTTGATCAAGAAATAACCCCGTATCGAGCCCTTCGGCGAGATTTACCTGATACCGGATTCCGTGTTCAGTGACAACATGGGGTGTGGGTACGTGTTCCCCATGGATGTGAACGCCATATTGTTTTGAGCCAACCCGCTGTTCAAGGGTTCTGGTGTCTCGTGGTCGCCGTTTTTCATAAATTCCGGCTGGTTTTACCAGTTTTCCCAAAATCTGGGTTACTAATGGTAAGTGTGGTCTCCAGGCTTCGCTATACAACTGAAGCATCAGGAAATCACCATACCGGTCGACCGTGAGCCCCGGGAGGGCATCACCTTCCCCGTTGATGAGTCGATAGGCTGTTGTCTGCGAATCGCCTGCAAGGAGTGTACGCCGTCGGATTGCTGCTGCGCACTGCTTTTCGAGCCAGTGAGCATTAAGCCGCATCGTTCGATCATAGGAGAGAACCCGGGCAATGATACGGTCATCGGGATCGTAGAGTGCGGTAGCCAGGTAGCGGCCATCGGGTGCTGTCAACTCGATGATGCTACCGGTTTGTAATCGCTTCCAGCGCTTTGTCTCCTGATCTTGTATAATCCAAGGATGACCAAGCGTAAGCATTCGTTCTGATTCTGCACTGACCCGACAGCGTTCCATCAGGATCTCCTAATACAAAAGGGACGTGTCATGACGCCCCTTTTGAACATGCCACAGTCTTTCATTATGGTCACTGGACGATTATACGTACAAAACGACGCTTGCCTATTTGTACAATATATTCACCAACGGATGTTAGTTCACAGTTAACGTCTGATACACGCTCGCCATTCATCTTGACCCCGCCCTGGTCAATGGCGCGTCTCGCCTCACCATTCGATTTGGTAAGGGCCGATTCTGTTAATGCTTTTGCCAGCAAGATAGTGCCACCGTCAAGGGAATAGGTGATTTGGGGCATCTCGTCAGGTATTTCATTGTCCTTAAAACGACGGACAAACGCTTCCTCAGCAGATTCACCGCTGCCGGCCCCGTGGAATCGATCTACAAGCTCTCGGCCAAGTGCCTTTTTAGCAGCCATAGGATGTAACGCGCCGGATGCCAGCTCGTGCTTAAGTGTTTCCAGCTCACTGAGGCTACGGTCGGAAAGTAGTTCGTAGTAGCGAAGCATCAGTTCATCAGAAATAGACATGATTTTTGCGAAGATTGTTTCTGCGGGCTCACTGATGCCGATATAGTTCCCAAGGGATTTTGACATCTTGTTCACACCGTCAAGCCCCTCGAGTAACGGCATGGTTAATACGCATTGTGGCGTTTGCCCCCACTCGCGTTGCAATTCTCTTCCCATAAGCAGGTTGAACTTTTGATCAGTACCGCCAAGTTCAACATCGGCTTTGAGGGCAACGGAGTCATATCCTTGAATCAGTGGATATAGAAACTCATGGATTGCAATTGGCTGATGGCTACTAAAACGCTTGTGGAAGTCATCACGCTCTAACATCCGAGCGACAGTATATTTTGAAGCAAGAGCAATCATGCCACCACAGCCAAGGTCATTAAGCCATGAGGAGTTGAACACTACAGTGGTTTTTTCAGGGTCAAGGATTTTAAAGACTTGTTCTTTGTACGTCTCAGCATTTTTAAGAACATCATCTTTGGTGAGAACTTTACGGGTCTCAGACTTACCTGTAGGATCTCCAATCATACCGGTGAAGTCACCGATAAGAAAGTGTACCTGGTGACCAAGCTGCTGGAACTGACGAAGTTTTTGTATGAGTACCGTGTGTCCGAGGTGCAGGTCTGGAGCTGTTGGGTCGAATCCAGCCTTAATGATGAGCGGCCGACCAGTCTGTAACTTTTCCTCAAGCTCTTTCTCTATCAGTAACTCTACGCAGCCGCGTTTAATAACGGCTAATTGCTCAGCGACACTTCCACTCATTGCGACTCCTTTAGCTACTCAGCGGACTGATTGATTCGTTTGATGGCAACGGCCTTGCCTGAATCGCTATCTATTTCGATTATGGTTGCATTAATTCGCAGGTTTTTCTTTGGTACATCGAATCTGACAGATTGCTGTGTCAGGAAGCGCTGGATAGCCTGATGTGCTTCTATTCCAATGACGGAATCAAAGGAGCCGGTCATCCCAACGTCCGTTAGATATGCAGTCCCCTTGGGCAAAATCCGTTCGTCAGCGGTCTGCACGTGGGTATGGGTACCAATGACGGCAGAAACTTTACCATCAAGATACCAGCCTAAAGCAGATTTTTCAGAAGTGGCTTCAGCATGAAAATCTACAAAGACAATCGGAGTTTCCTTATGGATCACTTCAAGTACCTGATCCATTGTTCTGAAGGGGCAATCTAGGTTTTTCATATAGACCCGACCTTCAAGATTTACCACGGCAATGGAAACTCCCGGTTTGATCGTAATTATACTGTAGCCACGTCCAGCGGTTCCAGGCGGATAGTTAATCGGCCTGATAATCCGATCCTCACGATCGAGAAGAGTTCCGGTATCTTTTTTGTCCCAGATATGATTGCCGGATGTCAGTATATCCGCACCTGCTCGAAAGAGATCAAGTGCGGTATCAGCGGTTATGCCAAATCCTCCGGCGGCATTTTCTCCGTTAATGACGATGAGGTCAGGGGCATGTTGCTCCCGAAGAGCTGGAAGGATACGGGTGACAGCACTTCGGCCCGGTGCTCCAACGACATCTCCTATGAATAAAATCCGTACGATCATCTTAGCGAGCATACTCCGTCGAGCGCGTTTCGCGGATAACGTTGACTTTAATCATTCCTGGGTAGGTCATTTCACCTTCAATTTTCTTGGCGATATCCCGAGCCAGTAATATCGATTGATCATCAGAAACCCGTTCACTTGAAACCATGACGCGGATTTCTCGGCCAGCTTGAATAGCAAAGGAACTTTGTACACCGTCAAAGGATGTCGCAATCCGCTCAAGATCTTCGAGACGCTTGACATACGACTCCATCATTTCCCGCCGTGCTCCAGGGCGTGCGCCGGAGAGCGCATCTGCTGCTTGAACCAGTACGGCAAGAATTGTAGAGGGCTTCTCGTCTTCATGGTGCGCCGCAATAGCATGGACAATTTTGGGTGACTCTCCGTACTTTCTGGCAAGATCGGCACCAATGACAGCGTGGGAACCTTCAACCTCATGGTCAACTGCTTTGCCGAGGTCATGAAGCAGTCCGGCTCGTTTGGCCTGTTTTACGTTGATTCCCAACTCTGCTGCCATAATTCCGCAGAGGAATGCGACTTCAAGTGAATGCTGGTAGACATTTTGTGTATAAGAGGTCCGATATTTCAGACGGCCAATCAGTTTGAGTATTTCAGGGTGGATACCATGGACACCAAGGTCAAAGGCTGCTTGCTCCCCTGCCTCCTTGATGGCCTTTTCGACTTCTTCTTCTGATTTAAGAACAACTTCCTCAATACGTCCCGGATGGATTCTGCCATCTGCGAGGAGCTTTTCAAGAGAAAGGCGGGCGACTTCACGCCTAACCGGGTTAAAACCGGACAGAATGACGGCTTCAGGAGTATCATCAATAATTAGGTCGATTCCCGTTGCTGCTTCAAGGGCACGAATATTTCGACCTTCGCGGCCAATAATGCGTCCTTTCATCTCATCAGAAGGCAGCGGTACAACGGAGACACACTTTTCAGACACATACTCACCGGCAT
>JBLIZM010000279.1:0-2143 GCA_048859855.1 Trichlorobacter sp. | reverse complement strand
TGGCGATCAACTCGATTTTGTGAGCTGCTAAAGATTGCGGATCAATCACATCGCCAGAGTGGCTTCTAAACCCATCATTAGCAGCATTCTCTAACAATTTTTCCCAACGCAGCACAGGGCCTAGGCTACGACTAGGAACCGCGATAGACATTACCTCAGCGACCTCGTTAATCAGTACGTTCCAACTTGAAAGTGATGTATTGCTCTTACCAAGAACCCAGCTATGAAATCCACTACCAATGACTAAACAAGGCTTCATGATACACTCCAATCTTGTTTATTAGATTGTTAGTCATGACTCAAGAGAACCCCGCAGGCCATAGCTCACAACCGGTGTTGACCAAAGCCAAAACCAACCGATGGCGAACACTGCCAGAACAAGTGCGATACGAGTACGTTTAGCGATTGCAAGGAGACAGGCAAGGCACCCTATGAAGAGTGTTGTACCTAGTGGAGAGATTAAGAAAGCAACCAGTTTATCGATAAACACAGCATACCCTATTCAAATGAATATCAACTATTGATCCGTATATCGGGCCGGAGCCGCTTAAAAGAAAAAGGAATCTCACCATCAAAATGATAGGCTGGTGTATATTCCGGGACAACCAGCTGTAATGCCTCAATGATTGCTCCGGTATCATACTGTTTTCCGACTTCGAGTACCTGGGCAATCTGCGCCTGGACTCTGTCTGATGGATAGGATACTGCTTGAGCAACACAGATTTGGTCGTGCTGTGTCGGCTGGATCCCTTCCCCATCAATAAGCAGTTCTTCATACAGTTTTTCACCAGGACGAAGTCCGGTAATAACAATATCGATATCCTCATAGGGTGTGAATCCAGATAGTCGTATCAGCTCTTCTGCCAGATCGAGAATCCTGACCGGCTCACCCATATCAAGAACAAAGATATCACCACCACGACCGAGACACCCTGCCTGAAGCACCAGCTGACACGCCTCCGGTATGGTCATAAAGTAGCGGATGACCCGCTCGTCCGTAACCGTAACCGGCCCACCCTTCTTAATTTGTTCCTTAAAGATAGGAATAACACTTCCATTACTCCCTAAAACATTACCAAAACGTACCGTCGTGAAGCAGGTACGGAAGGTAGCGGATTGTGCCTGCACATAGGTCTCAGCAGCCCGTTTCGTCGCCCCCATGACATTTGTTGGGTTAACTGCCTTGTCGGTGGAAATCATGACAAAGTTTTCGACACCACAGCGAGTAGCCGCATCCACGAGATTTCGGGTTCCCCCGATGTTGACACTCACTGCCTCCATCGGGTTGTATTCCATCATCGGAACATGCTTATAGGCTGCCGCATGGAAAACGACCTCAGGGGTATAGCTATCAAAAACCTCAAACAGACGATCACGGTCACGGATATCGGCAATAACCGGCAAGACATGGATATCAGGAAAGGTTGTCGTAATTTCTTTTTCAATATGGAACAGCGGTGTTTCTGCGTTATCAAGCATTACAATTTTTGCCGGAGAGAACTTACATATTTGGCGGCACAATTCACTACCAATACTACCGGCGGCACCGGTTACGAGAATTCGCTTACCTGAAAGATACCGCGAAACCGCATGTTGATCGATTTCGACCGCATTACGCCCAAGCAGGTCGTTAATCTCGACATCACGTATGGCTGCAATGGAAACGGTTCCATCAACCAGCTCATGGATTGAAGGAAGTGTTTGAATCTGAACGCCGGCTTCTTTACACCGGGCAACAACGGTTCGTACAAATGCTTTAGGAGCGGAAGGGATCGCCAGGATGACCTGCTGGATGGCATGCACCTGAATACAGACCGCTAATTGTTCGCTGGTACCAAGAACCGGAACACCAGCTAAATTATTATGCATCTTGTCCGGGTCATCATCAATAACCCCCACAACATCAAACCGTGAATTTTTATTCTTTTTTATTTCCCGTATCAGCATGTTACCGGCATCACCCGCACCGATAATCAGTGTCGGTCTGGCACCTGGTTTCTGAGTGTTATGATTTGCTCCGCTATGAGCCTCACGCTCATGATACATCCGCCAGACAAAACGAGCTGCCAGCGTCCCGACGATCAACAGCCCCCAGTCGATGATCAAAACCGCTCGATAGCTCGCAAGGCTATCCCTAAAGAAC
>JBLIZM010000278.1:0-2813 GCA_048859855.1 Trichlorobacter sp. | reverse complement strand
AGGGTGCCGACCAGGGGACCAAAAATAGCTCCTGCGGCTAATGACAGTATAGCCGCGCCGGGTAATGCCAGGGCTGTTTGCAGGATATAGACCAGCATAAAAAGAAGAACCATCAACAACGGTTGGTGTTGATACCAATCCGTTAACTGACTACGGTGATGCTGCAGATTCGATAGTGTCAGATAACTCCCAAGGTCAAGCCAGAAGAATAGGACGACACCCGTCAGAATGAGGATACACGTTAGTATACGACCGGTACTCATCGGGTACTCGATATCGTGATATCGCCATACCATGCTGTTGCGGTACGGCCAGTATTATCGGCGTCAGTCATGATTGCAATTGCACCGGCGTTGGGTGGCTCCTCGCCAAAGACCTGCCGGTAATCGGCCAGAATATCACGTTGTTCCGTTATCCATTGACCAGTACGGCTGGATCCGGATTCAACAGCAATAAGAATAGCATTTCCGGTAAAAGCATTTGGTATGGAATGCCCCTTGGGGAGCCGGTTAGCCCAGATGTAGTTAATCGCGCGCATTTGCCAGAAGAACCTGCCGGGAAAGACAACGTAGACCCGCGCGGCGTAATCATCTCCCTGTTTGGTCCGTTCATCACCGCCAACAACCGTCGCCGGTATATTCCATGACCAGCTGAGATAGCGATAGGTTCTGGGATCAAACGTCAGTTTTTTGACTAATCCCGATGCGGTACCGTGAGCAACAGCTTTGACTACAGTCTTACCCTGATCTTGAACGAGTGTATACTGTGTCCGTCCCTTGAATTCTTTGACCTCCCAGCCGGTCAGTCCGTTTTGGCTAAATCGGCCGACGGCCAGCTCAGCTGCTTGAGCAGGGTACTGCCAGAAGGCAATCACGAGTAGTGTGCATAGGGATAAGAGATAGTGATTGGTCATGTGAGCCTCATCATACGGAGTTTGAATCGGTTAATCCATTTAGCAAGTGATGATCTCCGGTCGGCATGGGTATCTGTTGACCCCGTTATGAGATCAGCAAGATGAACGGTCCTTCCGGCAGTACTGAGTGCTTCCCGGCAACCTCCACAGCTGGTAACCAGCAACCGATCATGACCTGGATGGATTTTGGCTGCTTCTGTCGTGACGCTGTCTGGATGTACTGCTTGTACCATGCCACCTTGCCCACAGCACCGCGTTAAGCGACCTGATACGGGCAGTTCAGAAATAGTACAGCCAATGGCAGTAAGGAGCGTCCTGATCGCCTGTTGTTGCGGACGATCAAAGCGAGATGGGCAGGGGTCATGAACAGAAACAGTGGTGTGTGCAACATTGTTCAATTGCAGACTACTGCCATGGGAGGCGAGAAACTGATACAGGTTGGTTACGGTAATATCATTACCTGCGTAGCGATGAAAAATACTGGTACAACCGGGACAAGCCGTAATGATAGTTGTGATCGATTTTTGCTTCAATCGGCTGATCAATTGTGCAAACTGTTGGTCGAATGCAGCGCTGTTGCCGAGGTCATGGGTGATCTTGTTGCAACAGTCAAGTACGAGCCCGATTGTGGGATCAATTTGTTGAAGGAGCGCATACACGCCACGTACGCTTTCGGGGTGTCCACCAGGAAAGGAACAGCCTGGGAAAAATACTGTATTTGACTGGGGGGGGAGCTGATAGCGTCGAAACAGTATTGAACGGCTCAGCTGTTCATAGCGGTACCAGGGGGTGTAGCGTTTGTTCGGAACAAGCCCCTGCTGTTGCGCTTCCTGCCGCATCGCCAGGAATAGTTGCGCTGGCTTAAGCTGGTGGGGACACCGGGCGTCACATTCACCGCAGAGTGAGCATTCAAAAGAAGCAACAAGCGTTTCAGGTCTGTCGGATTTTTGGGCAATATACGCAGGACTCCCATGACGAACCAGAAAATCGCAGGGATGAATACAGGCGCCGCATGATGTACAGCGGGCTGCCATCTCAGTGACGGCAGCCCGGTAGTCAATCTTTGATGGAGTAGTCATCGGTATCGTTAACTAACGGCCCTTCACGAACAGCTCTTTATACGGCCATTCATAGATGCCGCCTTCAAGAATTGCCATGCGGTCTTCTGAAACCCCCTTGCTTACCAGGTACTCATAGCTATTCTTAGCACCAGATTTACCACGGGGGCACACAACAACAACCTTCGTCTTTGAAGCATTAATTACCGGGAGTGCTTTATCAAGACGTGCCTTTTCTTCGTCTTTTTTCGCCGGGAAGGCATTCGTTTCAATCGAACCAGCGAGATGCTGTTTCTCAAAATCAGCAGCTGGCTGGATATCAACCAGGATTACGGGCTGCTTCTTGTCAAGGATAACCTTGAGTTCTTCAGGTTCGATATAGTTGGCAGCAAGTGCCACCGTTGCGGAAGCAAGGGTTAGGGCCAGGGTTATCATCGCTTTTTTAAACATGAGTGAGCTCCTTTTCAGTCTGTAGATGAAGTGGTAGAGTTACCCGAACTCAACGCCACAGGCAAATAGATAATTATGTATAAAACAAGTTACTTTGATCGATAAAAGTGATAAGTATGTAGCATGACCCTAAGACAATTAGAAATATTCCTTGCCGTTGCAGATAATCAAAGCTTTTCCAAGGGTAGTGAGCAGGTCTCCTTAGCACAGTCAACGGCTAGTCAGCAGATTCGCCATCTGGAAGAACAGCTTGGTGTCCGTTTGTTCGATCGAACAACCAGTCAGGTTGCCTTGACTGCGGTCGGCAAGCTTGTCTACGAGCATGCTCAAACAATCATGCAGCAGGTTCAGAACACCCATCTCGCAATCAAGCGTTTTCAAGGCATTGAACA
>JBLIZM010000277.1:0-2655 GCA_048859855.1 Trichlorobacter sp. | reverse complement strand
TATCCTGTGTGGCCTGATCATTCTCATCCTGATGCGGGCACATCAAATACCCAGCCAAGCCGATGCTCGCTCCCAAACCCCTCTCCCCCGTGATCGTCGATTCTGGCGCGTGGTGGTCGCCTATGGTCTTGAGGGTTTTGGCTATATTATCACCGGGACGTTTATGGTCGCAGCAGCCACGAGCAGCATCGGCCCTGAACGGGCTCACCTGATCTGGGTCGTGGCCGGCGCTGCCGCCATCCCATCAGCACTCTTTTGGTCAACAACCGCCCACCGTGTCGGTAGAACCAGAGCATTAGTAGCGGCACTGGCTCTACAAAGCATCGGGATTGTCCTCCCGGCCGTCGGGAACCAGCTTCCAATACTGGTTCTTGGATCTTTACTGTTCGGCAGCACCTTTATGGGAATTGTCACCTTAGCACTCTCTGAAGGAGCCTCCTTTGCTCCCCAGTCCCGCTCAAGCATCATTGCGCTCATGACCGGCATCTATGGTTTCGGTCAAATACTGGGGCCGACCCTTGCCAGTCTCTTAGCATCCTATAGTGGGAGCTACACCAGTGCCCTTGTCATCGCTTCAGCAGCGATTGCCGTGGCAGCACTGCATCTACTTCCCGACGCACTACACCATCCAGAACGAAAACCAGTAACGAGTAAGGGGTAATCATATGGAGCAACGAAATCTCGGATCACAAGGACTACGCGTATCAGCCATTGGCCTCGGTTGCATGGGGATGTCCGACTTCTACGGCGTACGTGACGAACAGGAATCGATCGCCACCATCAACCGGGCACTCGATACAGGTGTCAATTTTCTCGACAGCTCAGACATGTATGGCCCCTTCACCAATGAACAACTCATCGGTAAAGCGATTGCTGGTCGTCGCCATCAAGTCGTGCTCGCCACCAAGTTTGGGATTGTTCGAAGCGACCAGCCGGGGCCCAATGGGAGCTGGGCACCGATTACCGGTATTTGTGGGAGGCCAGAGTATGTCAAGAAGGCCTGTGATGCCTCATTAGTGCGCTTAGGGGTCGATCATATCGATCTCTACTATCAGCATCGTGTTGACAGTGATGTTCCGATTGAAGAAACCGTTGGTGCGATGGCGGATCTTGTTCGCGCGGGAAAGGTTCTCTACATCGGCCTATCAGAAGCGTCCCCTGCAACCATCAGGCGAGCCCATGCCGAGCACCCGATTAGCGCGCTCCAAACCGAATACTCACTTTGGAGCCGTGAACCGGAAGATGAACTGCTTCCGACCCTTCGTGAGCTGGGGATTGGATTTGTTCCCTACAGCCCACTGGGGCGGGGTTTTTTAACCGGTCAACTGACCCGCTTTGAAGACTTTCCCCTCGATGACTACCGTCGTAATTCGCCACGTTTTCAAGGTGAGAACTTTAACCACAACCTCAGTTTAGTGGAAAAAGTCGTCAGCCTGGCCTCCCGTAAAGGGATTTCCCCAAGCCAGATGGCTCTGGCCTGGGTATTGGCCCAGGGGGACCAGATTGTCCCGATTCCCGGCACGAAACGGATTCGCTATCTTGAAGAAAACATACAACCAGCAGCCGTTACCCTCTCACCGTCTGATCTGGATGAGATCGCTGCGATCATACCCAAAGGTTCCGTGGCGGGTGATCGTTACCCAGCGAGTATGAGTGCCTTTATTAATCGCTAACGTAAGCGAAGGAGTGTCCGTATGGCAATCCCTACACACTATCGAGCCCTTGTGGTGAGTCAACCTGAGCCCAAAAGCTTTGTCCGAGCCATAATCGACAAAGACACCGCGGACCTCGGCAATGACGACCTGCTGGTCAAGGTTCAGTATTCATCTCTCAATTACAAAGACGCCCTGTCGGCCACCGGTCATCCAGGGGTCACCAGACAGTTTCCCCATACTCCAGGTATCGATGCCGCCGGAGAAGTCATTTCCTGTG
The DNA here is from genome assembly GCA_048859855.1 of Trichlorobacter sp. Classification (GTDB taxonomy): domain Bacteria; phylum Desulfobacterota; class Desulfuromonadia; order Geobacterales; family Pseudopelobacteraceae; genus Trichlorobacter. The sequence continues at coordinate 723 of JBLIZM010000277.1, read as the reverse complement.
ACAGCGGGGCATTTTCTCCTGGCGACCAGGTACTCATCACCGGATTTGATCTCGGTATGGAAACCGATGGTGGCTGGGGAGAACTGATTCGTATACCATCCTCCTGGGCTGTTTCCCGCCCACAGGTGCTCTCTGCCAAATCTGCCATGGCGCTCGGAACAGCCGGATTTACCGCTGCACTGTCGCTACAGGCGCTCGAACGGTCTGGCGTACTCCCGAATGCTGGCGAGATTGTGGTAACCGGTGCCAGCGGCGGGGTTGGGAGTCTTGCGGTTGGTATGCTGGCAAAACGGGGGTATCAGGTGGTTGCCGTGAGTGGTAAGCCCGAGAAGGAACCCTTACTGCGTGCACTCGGTGCAACACAGATCATAAGCCGCGAAGAACTGATCGCCAACAACCATCGCCCCCTGTTGCCGGAACGTTGGGCTGGGGGTATTGATGTTGCCGGTGGAGAGCTGCTTTCCGCTGTGTTGAAGACGACCCGCTATGGCGGTACCGTTACCTGCTGCGGGCTGGTTGGTTCGGCTGATCTCAACATCAACGTATTCCCCTTTATTTTGAGGGGAGTGACGCTTTGCGGCATTGATTCAGTCAACTACCCACTCGACAAACGGGGTGCCCTTTGGCAACGGATGGCTACGGAACTTTACCCGGACGCCATAGAACCGCTCGTACGTGAGATTACCCTTGAACAGCTCGAGGACTCGATTCAAGCGATGCTTG
>JBLIZM010000276.1:0-8619 GCA_048859855.1 Trichlorobacter sp. | reverse complement strand
GGTAATTCTCTGCTGGAGGGTAGTGTATGTCGTATTTCACGTACTTGATTACCGGAGCTTCCTCCGGATTTGGTGCTGCTATCGCAGAAACTCTTGCTGCTCCTGGTCGTACCTTAGTCTTGATAGCCCGTAGGCTTGAACGACTCCAGAGCGTTGCCCGTGCATGTGAAGAACGGGGTGCGACTGTTCATTGTCGATCGGTTGATGTGCGCCTTGCGAGCTCAGGTTCGGATCTGATCCATGAGATGGCGTCAATGGGGATACAATTTGATGTCCTGATTAATAATGCAGGGTTGGCATTGGGATTGGAGCCGGCTCACCGTGCTGATCTTCAAGACTGGGATACTATGATTGCCACCAATATCAGCGCAGTCTGTCACCTAACCAGGGCGGTGCTGCCAGGAATGGTCGAGCGTAACTGTGGTCATATTGTCATGATCGGTTCAACTGCGGGTAGCTGGCCCTATCCAGGGGGTAATGTCTATGGAGGCACAAAAGCCTTTATTGACCAGTTTACCCGCAACCTACGCTGTGATCTACTCGGTACGTCTCTTAGAATTACTTCAATAGCGCCGGGAATGGCAGAAACCGAATTCTCTACCGTACGATTTAAGGGTGACGTTGGACAGGCAGCTGCGGTCTATCGAGGGACCGAACCATTACGTGCCGTTGATATTGCTGACACCGTTCGCTATGTGCTTGATGCTCCGCCGCATGTTAATATTAATCATATTGAGTTGATGTCGATTGATCAGGCCTGGGGGCCGTTTGCCATTTCCAGACGAAGTGATGGTTAGTGTGCGACAACGGATGGATCGTGGTGGGTTGGTTTTTTAAGTAACAGCAACAACGGGATAATAACTAAAAAAGCGATTCCGACTATAAAGAAAATATGGTTGTAGGCTAGGGTTGCGGCCTGTTTCATAACTTGCCCGTAAACAATCTGGTTAGCGGCGTGATCAACCGACGGTGCCGGCACGCCGAGTTGTATCAGTTTTTGTTTTAATACGTTGACTCCGGTGACATATGGTTGGTGGTAGGGTGTAATATTCGGTGTGAGCACGGTCTGATAGAACTGGGCATAGCGCGAGAGCAGGGTTGCGGCAACAGCAATACCAACACTGCCACCGATATTACGTAACAAATTGAAAATGCCGGTGGCATTTCCCATCTGTTCCCGGTCAATGACCGCAAGCGTTACCGTGGTGAGAGGCACAAACACCATTGCCAGACCAATACCGAGTACAACGCGTGGCCAGACAAAGTCTCCATATCCTGCTTCAAGCGATAACTGTTGCATCATAAACATTGAAAGCGCGCTGATAGTTAGGCCGGTAGCTACAATCTTTCTCCCATCGTACTTATTCAGCATTGCCCCAACGAGCGGCATCGTTACCAGCGTTGCAACCCCACCGGGAGCCATGACCATACCCGCATCGGTTGCTGAATACCCCATTAACACCTGTAAAAACAATGGAATCAGCATGATGGAACTGTAGAGACAAAAACCCACTACAAACATAATCATATTACCGGTTGAGAAGGTTAGATTTTTAAAGAGGCGTAGATTGACTACCGGATGGTCATGGGTCAGTTCATTCCAGATGAGCCAGATGAATGCCGCAATGGTAATGATTGTCCCACCGATAATTAGATTGGAGTTGAACCAATCTTCTTGTTGTCCCTTGTCTAAAACAATTTGTAAGGTTCCCATACTGATGGTTAGGAGAATCAGGCCAGCATAATCGACTCGAAACGATCCGTGGGGAGAACGGCGGATGTAATCAGGATCATGGATGAACAGGCTGCACATTGATAGCGCAATCATCCCGACGGGCAGATTGATATAGAAAATCCAGCGCCAATTCATATGGTCCGTTATGTAGCCACCAAGTGCCGGTCCAATGATTGGTCCGAACATGGCACCAACACCAAAAATCGCCATTGCCATTCCACGCTGATGGGGGGGGAATGTTTCCATCAGTATAGCCTGACTGATTGGAATGAGTGCTCCACCGGCTGCCCCTTGAATAACCCTGAAGGCAATCAAGGTACCAAGATTTGGTGCCAGACCGCAGAGCAGCGAGGCGATGGTAAAGAGCAGGATACAGGTCAGTAGAAAACGCTTGCGCCCGAAAATACTGGCTATCCAGCCGGTCATCGGCAGAACAACGGCATTACTGACCAGATAGGAGGTCAGTACCCACGTAATCTCCTCGGTTCCGGCATTGAGGCTTCCCTGCATATAGGGGAGGGCAACGTTCGCAACGGAGGTATCGATTATCTCCATAATGGTTGGAAGCATCACCGTAATGGTGATCAACCATTTATTGACGGTGCGAACTGCACCGACATCTTCCATGGCTAGAACAGACTCCGTAACGAATCAGTAAAGCTTCGTCCGGTATAAATGGTTGGTACAACGCTCATGCCAACCCGTAGACGACTATCTGAACGTGATTCTTTACTGAGTATAATCTTAACCGGAACCCGCTGAACAACTTTGACGTAATTTCCCGTGGCGTTCTCAGGTGGGAGTAGCGAGAACGCGGAACCGGTGCCAGCCATGATACTGTCGACCGTGCCGGTAATGGTCATGCCGGGATAGGCATCGATCTTAATATTGACTGCTTGGCCGGTCTTTATATGGGTGAGTTGACTTTCTTTTAGGTTGGCTGTTATCCAGACATCATCTGTTGGAACAATAGCCAATATCGGCTGTCCCGCTTCAAGAGTCATGCCGACTTCGACGTTTTTACGGGTAACATACCCGTCACTAGGGGCGATAATCCGTGTGTAGCCGAGCTTCAGACGCTGTTCGGTTAGAATCGCCTGCTGACGTTGTACCCGGGCCGCATGCAGTGCTTTAGTGCTTTGGGCTCCAGCAATCGCCTGGTCCCGTTTAACCTGCTCCCGGGCCTGGTTGACCCGCGCCTTGGCTACCGTATACGAGGTCTCTAACTTTTCCAGAGATTCTTTGGGGATGACATCTTTATTGTAGAGGGTCCGTCCACGGGTGACATCGTGTGAGGCCTGTAACAGCTGTGCTTCAGCGGTATCCAGTAGTGCCTGTGATGCCCGAACCTGTATCTGCTCCGCTGAGGATTCGCTGCGCGCCAATGCCAGTTCAGCTTCTGAACGACTGACGCCAACCTGATAGTCACTGGTGTCAAGCTCAACCAGTACATCACCCTTTTTAACCGGTTGGTTATCAGTTACATGCACTGCAAGCACGGTTCCTCGTACACGTGAAGATACCGGGTGAACCGAGGCTTGGATGAATGCGTTGTCAGTCGAAATGCGGGTCCGTGCATCAATGAGCCAATAGAGCGTAAACACCCCCCCAAGAATGGCGATGGCTAAGAGTATTAAACCGCTTTTCCGCTGGCGTTTTTCCGCTGGTTGTTCTGAAGGGACTGCTGGTGCTGATGACATGCTACTCCTCCTACAATTCGCCTACGGCGCGCTTCACCCGTGCGATAGCACGTTGATATTCATAGACCGCTTGAAGGTTATCGGTTTCGGTTTGTGATAACAGGGTCTGGGCATCCAGTACATCACTGGCGGTTCCAACCCGTTCCTGATATCGGTTCTGGTTAATACGCAGATTCTCCTGTGCCTGACTGATAGCTACCTTGGTAACGCTAATACGCTGTTCAGCAACCTGGAGTTCCTGCCGTGCAGTGTTGAGCTCGAGAATTGCCTGCTGCTCAAGGGCTGCAAGCTGGTCTTTCGCACGGGTTGATTCAAGGACCGCCTTTGCTTTGCCGGCGGATGTTGAAAAACCGTCAAACAGGTTGAACTTTAATCCGATGGTAGCGCCAAGAACGGTTTGTTCCCGAAGATGAGAGTTCTCAAGGTAGTCGGCAGAAAGCCGGGCATACAGTTCCGGATAGAATGAACGGTTTTGTTCCCGTACCAGTGCGTCACTGGCCGCAACCTGTTGACTGAGAGCCTTAATGTCTGGCCTTATTTTGATCCGATCCGGTGAGAGAGCCGATAACTCTCGTCCTGGAGCAGTCGGTGCCGTAAGTGTCGGTCGTTCTGTGGGAGTACTGCCGGTTAAAAAAGCCAGTTGCAGATAGAGCGTTTCCCGTTGTACCGTTGTGGCCAATAAGCGCTGATTGACTGATGCCAATCGTACTTCAGCTTGTAATAGATCATTTCTGGTGACCGATCCGGCATCAAATAAGGCCTTTGCTACGCGCTTGTGCTCAACGACCGTTGCCTGCTCACGTTCGAGTGAGGCGATCATGGCATCACTTTGTAAGATGCCGAGATAGCTGGTGACCACCTGGAGTGCCACGTCTTGAGAACGGTCGGTAACCGTCAGCGCCATGCCATCACGAAGGTGCTCCATGGCGCTGATACGCGCGCTTCGGCGCCCGAAGTCGAATAGCGTCTGTTGGACCGCAGCAGATCCAAAACGGTAATTCTTGTCCTGGGTCTCCATTGATACAGACGATATGGTCATTGCCTGAGGTTCTTTTTGGGTTGTCCAGCCACCGTAGAGGTCTATCCGTGGCAGCCAGGCAGCGGTTGCCTGGGTGACCTGCTGTTCACCGATTGCCTGCTCGTTACGCAGGGCATGGAGGTAGGGGTTTCGTTGTTTGGCTTTTTGAATTGCCTGCTCGAGGGTGAGCGGGGCGGCCAGTACCATGGTCGGTACCATCAGGACAAGATAGGAAAGTAGCGTGATGCCGATAATACGCATGACAGGGGTCCTTCCCACCGTCTGCGGTAGTGCCCGCAGACGGTGAATCGGGTAAAACAGGAATTAGTCGCGGGAACGCTCCGAAAGAGCACCCTTAATAAACGCTTTGAACAGCGGATGAGGATAGAGTGGCTTGGATTTAAACTCAGGATGGAACTGGCAGGCCAGGAACCACGGGTGATTAGGCAACTCGATGATTTCAACCAGATCAAGCTCTTGATTAAGGCCAGACAGGACTAATCCGTTACTGGTCAGTTGCTCACGATACTGGTTGTTGAACTCATAACGGTGACGATGCCTCTCTGAGATGTCGGTATCGCCATAGGCTTCATACGCACGGGTGCCGGCGCTGATAGTGCAGGGGCAGGCCCCGAGTCGCATAGTGCCTCCCTTGGCGCTGATGCTACGCTGCTCCTCCATCAGGTGGATAACCGGCTGCGGACAGTTGGCAACAAACTCCGTTGAGTTAGCGCTGGTGAGTCCACAGACGTTACGGGCAAACTCAATCGCAGCCATCTGCATACCAAGGCAGATGCCGAAGAACGGAACATTATTCAGTCGGGCATATTCAATTGCCTTAATCTTACCTTCCGTGCCACGCTCGCCGAATCCGCCTGGAACCAGAATGCCGTCGATATCCTCAAACCAGCTGGCGGCACCATCTTCTTCAATCTTTTCCGCATCGACATACTTGAAGGTGACGCGGCAGTCATTGGCAATACCGCCATGGGTGAGCGCCTCGGACAGTGATTTATACGACTCGGTCAGGTTAACGTACTTACCGACAATCGCGATTCGTACTTCGCCATTACTTGGATGGCGAAGTGTCTCAACGACATCCTGCCATGGAGTCAACTCAGGCTGTTTGGTCCAGATATTAAGTTTTTCAACGACCTGTTCATCCATCCGCTCTCGGTGCAGCGCTAGGGGGACGGCATAGATGTGTTCTGCATCAACCGACGGGATAACAGCATTCTCCTCGACATTACAGAACAGGGAGATTTTACGGCGCATATCCTGAGGAAGTTCTCGATCACAGCGACAGAGCAGGATGTCAGGCTGAATACCGATCTTTCTCAGTTCCATGACCGAGTGTTGCGTCGGTTTGGTTTTTAGTTCACCTGCAGCGCGGATATACGGAACCAGTGTGACGTGAATATAGAGTGTGTTGCCGGCACCGCGATCAAAACGGAATTGACGGATCGCCTCGAGGAACGGAAGAGACTCGATGTCACCAACGGTACCCCCAACCTCGACGATTGCGACATCGGTATCTTTCACGTTCGCAAGGATCTTCGCTTTAATCTCATCGGTGATATGGGGGATGACCTGAACCGTACCGCCCAGGTAGTCGCCACGGCGTTCTTTGTCAATGACAGAGAAGTAGACCTGGCCGGTGGTGAAGTTACTCTTTTTCGAGAGGCGCGCATTGGTGTAGCGCTCATAATGACCCAAATCCAGATCAGTTTCTGCGCCATCGTCGGTTACGAACACTTCGCCATGTTGAAACGGAGACATGGTGCCGGGGTCAACGTTAATGTACGGGTCAAGCTTCTGCATAGTGACTCGCAGGCCACGGGCTTCCAGTAGGGCTCCCAATGATGCTGCGGCTAATCCTTTGCCGATTGAGGAAACGACACCGCCGGTGATGAAGATAAATTTAGTTTTCATGGATGCAGCTCCTGGTGTGTGTCAGTTTGTGTCGTTATCATAGATTACTGAGTATTCTGTATTAGCGACCCATAAAGCGGGCTTCAGCCCGTGTGAGGTCTTCAGGGGTATCAACCCCGATTGAATCATGATCGGTTAAGAGCACCCGTATGGTCACTCCGTTTTCAAGCGCCCGAAGCTGCTCGAGCTTTTCAGCAGATTCCAGTGGTGTCTGGGGCAGGGCGGCATACTGAAGAAGAAATGCTCTTCTGTAGGCATACAGACCGATATGCTTATATGCGGTTACCGCTCCGGACTCGAGATCAGCCTGGGTTAATTGCTGGTGATCCCGTACCAACGGAATCGGGGAACGTGAAAAATAGAGCGCGTTATGATGGTTGTCACGGACAACCTTAACCACATTCGGTGAATAATAATCTTCAATCTGTGTGATTGGAGAGCAAAGCGTACTCATCTGCAGAGTTGGGTCCTTGCGCAGTGGCTCGATCGCCAGATCAATCACCGCCGGATCAATCAGCGGCTCATCACCCTGTACATTGACAATAATCGACGCATCGAGGGTCTGAGCCACTTCCGCTAAACGGTCGGTTCCGGTTTCGTGCTCCGGTGACGTCATGACCGCTGTTCCACCTACGGCGGTTACCGCATCGATGATTCTCTGATCGTCGGTTGCCACGATAACCTGGTCAACCAGGGTCGCTTGGGCAGTCCGTTCAAGAACGTGTTGGATCATCGGTTTACCCGCTAAGAGTGCCAGTGCTTTACCAGGAAATCGAGTAGAGCCGTAGCGAGCCGGCAAAATGGCAACCGTTTTCATTGGGGTCCGTTCGTATGCTTCATGGAGTAGGCGCTTCAAGAGGGTGAAACATCCCTTGTGGCCAAGCTAGAAAAATACTCCGTAAGTGGCTGTGCTGTCAAGCGTCGAGGGGGGGGTAATTCATGCTTTTAGGAGTATAGTCAGATGCGCCACCGACCAGTGTGATTGACCTTGGCGCGGTGATGCGGTATAGGATAATCTGTCCTATTGTCAGCAATAGTTAGGATTGCATACATGGCGCGTCCAAGTTGGGATCAGTACTTTATCGATATCACCTATCTGGTGGCTACCCGTTCGACCTGTCTACGTCGTCAGGTTGGCGCACTGTTGGTCAAAGAACGTAATATTCTGGCCAGTGGCTATAATGGTACCCCCAGCGGCATCCGGCACTGTGAGGAAACCGGCTGTCTGCGGGCTAAGTTGAATGTGCCTTCCGGTGAGCGCCATGAGCTCTGTCGTGGTCTCCATGCTGAACAAAACGCCATTATCCAGGCAGCTCGTCATGGTGTCAATATCGATGGTTCAACCCTGTATTGCACGACGATGCCTTGTATTATTTGTACGAAAATGCTGATTAACGCTGGTATCCGCCGGGTGGTATACGCTGAGGGATACACTGATGACCTTGCTCGTGAGATGATAGAAGAATCCGGCATCGAAGTGGTCTGCCACCCCCGGAGTACCCAGGCTACTGCGCCATGAAATGTCCCGGCTGTGGTTTTCTTGATACTAAGGTTATTGATTCCCGTCCTGACAAGGGTGGGGCGGCAATTCGTCGGCGTCGCGAGTGTGAACAGTGCAATCGTCGTTTTACCACGTTTGAACGACTTGAAGATAGCTTGCCGCTCATTTGTAAAAAAGATGGCCGTCGTGAGCCCTTCGATCGTATCAAAGTGGTTAATGGTATTAAGAAAGCCTGTGAGAAACGCCCGGTTTCGATTGAAGCGATTGAGCAGATGGCTGATCGGCTTGAGTTACGATTACAGGAAAGCGGCGAGCGTGAGCTTGATGCTTCAGTTATTGGTGAAGCGATTATGGATGAGCTGCATGCGGTTGATGAAGTTGCCTATGTGCGCTTTGCATCGGTGTATCGTTCTTTCAAGGACATCAATGAGTTTATGGATGAACTCCAGGATCTCCTGAAGAAGTAAGTGATGACTACTTCAGACAAACGCTATATGCAGCGTGCAATTACGCTGGCACGCCGAGGGCGTGGCCGCACTGCTCCTAATCCGGCAGTTGGCTGTGTTCTGGTGCGTGACAACCTGGTGGTTGGTGAGGGGTGGCACCGTCGTGCCGGGACTCCCCACGCTGAAGTGCATGCGCTTGCAGCTGCCGGTGATTACGCCCGTGGTGCGACAGCCTATGTCACCTTAGAGCCTTGTTCCCATACCGGTAAGACACCACCGTGCTGTGA
>JBLIZM010000275.1:0-3126 GCA_048859855.1 Trichlorobacter sp. | reverse complement strand
ATCAATCAAATGCCTCCTATACATTCTATTGTGGGTGGTACACTTAAATAATATATGTTTCAAAAATGCTAGAAAAAAAGAAGGGTAGGTAGCCCTTCTTTTGTAACGTATTACATCAGAAGAATCTGGTAGCTTCCAGATCTTCTTCAGTAATGTTATCATAGAACTCGTCTAGCGTTTTACGCCAGAGTTCCTCGCCGTACTGACAGCACATCAGATAACGGGCATGTGAACTAACTTTCACCAGACCATGCTTAGCACTGATGTCACGACATAGCTTAGCCATATCAGCACCATGTAAACAATAGGCGTCTACATTGCCATACCCGACGGCTAGTTCAACAGACCAGGCGGTATTCAAATCCTCCAACTCTGACGAGGATATCGGATGTGGTTCGCCAAAGATTTCAGCGAGTCCCCGATTTGCCACATACCACTTGGCCACATAAACCACTTGTCCATCAACTACGAATCTACAGAGATCTCCGTAGTTAATATCATTGATGATGAAGTTATCGCCCTGTAAAACGACAGTATTTCTTTTCATAACTCACCTCATTGAGAAAAAGAAAGATTTAAAGAGATTAATAGTCTCTTCACCCAAGTAATATAGATCTAAGATTATTTAGAATGAGGCAAAAAAAAGAGGAGGGTTTCCCCTCCTCTAAAGCAGTGGCTTCTTCTCGCTGACCGATCAGGTCATATGATTAGGCTTACCCGGCGGCAAGCACTCTTGAACACCGCTTTGATTTTGATATAACCCACCCCGTTGTTCGTAGTTACTTTCGCAAGGATCCTCGGATACATGGAACTCGAAATGTGAAATACCTTCGTTGGCATACACCTCGAGTGGACGATCTGTGGTATTGGAAATCTCAATAACAACAGTTCCCTTGAATCCAGGCTTAACAGAAGTCGGGTTAATCACAGCACCCAACCGGGCGTACGAGGACTTACCCCAGCACTGGACAGTAACGTTATCGGGAATATCAAATTCCTCTACTGTCTCAGCCAGACAAAAACCGTGTGGTGGAATAACCACCATATTAGATTCAATGGTTTCAAAGAATCTGGAATTGTCTCTTTTGGGTGAAAGACACTCGTCTTCAGTATATTTCACACTTAAGGAAGGGTCAGCGAAAAGAACCTCCACAACTGTTGGTGGTGTAAAAATCTTGGGTTTTAACATTTTGAACACCGGGCGTACACGAACATCGTACCCGTAAGAATCTAACCCATAGGAGGTAACTGGATTACCTTCGGCATCTTCTCTCACTGTGACTGGTACAAAGTCCTTGATCATGCCACCAGCAGCCAAAGCTCTGATTGAACGGTCGGAAAGAATCATTTCTCAGGGCTCCCTATAGCCTCTTTAATACCGGCTAGAACGTTTACTTGTTGGCTAGACTTACCTAGCAAACGAACGATACCACCGCGTTCGATGTCGGATGACAATAAAGAAAACTTATCCATTAACCAGTCGGTCATTTCCTTGGCCACTAAGGGAGAAGGCCGCTCATTGGCTTTGGTAAGCTGTTCTACCAGATAGAGATAGACTTCCTCTCTTTTCTTACTCAATTCGATATCATACATCGTAGATTGTTCCTTCATTCATTTTGTCTTCGATTTCTTTAGTAGATTTCTCTACACCTTCGGCAAAATCTGAGACCAACTTAATCTTATCACTATCATCAACAGTAGGTTTAGCCAACACTGGAAGATGATCGATGATGGACATTGTGGTAGCCAGTTCTTTACTGAACATATCCCCAATAGATAACTTATTCTTACCAGAGTAATAGATATCCTTATCCCAGAAGATAATGGACTGGATAACTTCCAGTTTACCCGTTGCCTGGTTTTGTAATACCCACCCCATCATCAATCCGTTAGGGTAAGCTATGTTACCCGTTCGGTCTGGCATATTAGGGGTATGATAAACTGACTGTGTTGGCAGATGTCGCTTATCACCATGTTCATCTACATAGTCTTGAATCAGTTTGATAAAATTAGCCGCAGCTACAGCAATGTGCTTTGGCAGTGGTTCACAGTTATGACCATCCCAGTTCTTAGGGCGAATAGCAAAAGATTCAATCTTTGCTATGTGTGCTTTAGCCAGAAGATCATCGGGAATACCCGGTGTTAGTAATGGTTTCTTAGCCACGATTGTTCCTTTTTTAGAAAATATACAGCATAAAAAAAGAGGGCCGAAGCCCTCTTCTATTACCTTGCAGCCACTAACCTGACTATATCTGGTTTGTAACTACCAGCGTGTGTATTGAAACGCCACGCTACATATTGCTTGAATTGGCTAACGGACCGCGCTCGACCAGAGTCTGTATAAAACAATTTTCGATTACGGGATGCGGCATCTGGTAAGACATGAGCGGCTTTTTTACCGTTTTTAGCCGTGAGCATTTTGGAAGCACCAGTGGGACCCAGTAGATGAGCCATATATACCTCGGCGCGCGTAGGTTTCCGACCTAGCACAGTGCGCAGAACCTTGGTATTATCCTTGGTGTATTCGGCTGCCATCAGAAGACTAGCACGCATATTAGTGCGCGGAGTCCTCATGCTCAAACCATATTTACGACCATGTTTCTTCAACATGACCGGCCATGTTTTAGCCGTGAACTGACATCCGCCAGTAGCGGAACTACGTTTGTTCTTGGCTTTAGCTTTAAACCCAGATTCCATACCGCAAGTAGCGGCTAGGGTGACTGGGTCTGCCCCTGTTTTATGACTGACATTAACTACCAGTTGCTGGTGCTTTTTCCAAGCGGCTTCACCAGCTTGTGAGTTAATAGCATAAGCGTCATGAGCGAAAACACTCAATAGGACAGCTAGTAGTGGTAAGAGTTTATGCAACATATTCACTTTCCTAGTTGTTTACTTGAGTGGAGGGTTGTACCGATCCCTCCAACGAGTTAGTACCGTATACGGTACTATAAAGATAATGTAACTAATGGGCTTTTTTACAACTCCTTGATCGCGGTATCTCGACGTTTCTGAGTAAAGTTCAGCTCGTTATCGATATCGATTGTAGATAACCCAGTGTTGTATTCTGCAAAGGAAATGCCGGGCACATTCCACAATTCGCAGAAAGTGTTGATCATAGATCGGAAG
>JBLIZM010000274.1:0-3505 GCA_048859855.1 Trichlorobacter sp. | reverse complement strand
AAGTCCGTCAGAGCCGATGCCGAAGTTGCGGTTTGATACTTTCTGGGCAACGGCTGCAGGATCTTCAACGGTTTCTTCAAAACAGTTGACATAGACGTAGTCGTTTCCCGCACCGTGCATCTTTGTGAATTTCATGGTTCCTCCAAAAGTATGTTTCTAACGTAATAAAATAGCAGAATGGTATGGCGTCAACAAGCGTAATTTGTTACAGTTTGGAGCCTATACGCTGCATTAACCGCACAGATGAGGTTAGCCATGATTCAGTCATTTAAAGGTATGTCCCCGGTAATCGACCATTCTGCATTTATTGCTGAGACAGCAGTGGTTATTGGTGAGGTTGCCATCGGCGAGGAGTCCAGTCTTTGGTATCATGTTGTGGCTCGCGGCGATGTTAACAGGATCCAAATCGGAAAACGGAGTAATGTGCAGGATATGACGATGTTGCATGTTACCCATAAAAAGCATTCGGATGACCCCGGTGCCCCCTTGATTATCGGTGATGATGTGACTATTGGGCATAGTGTCACACTCCATGGCTGTACACTTGAGAATGGTTGTTTTATTGGAATGCAGGCCATGGTCATGGATAAGGCGGTTGTTGGCGAGGGGGCATTGGTTGGTGCGCGGGCATTAGTAACGGAGGGGACGGTCATTCCGCCACATACCCTTTGGGTTGGTGCGCCAGCACGGTATAAGCGTGACCTGACCTCTGAAGAGATCGCTTGGCTTAAGCGCTCTGCGGGAAATTATGTGCGCTATTCCCGGGAGTTTCTGGCTGATGGTTTTGGTGAGTCACTCAAAAAATAGATTGACGTCTGTTGGTGACTTGCGGTATATACGGGCCATAACTCGCTAAAGGCTGTGAAGAGGAGTAGTAGCAGTATCATCCCATTCCAGAGAGCCGGTGGTTGCTGCAAACCGGTATGAGATGTCTGTGAACTCGCCTTGGAGCTGCTTTGATGAACGTAAGTAGTCAAAGCCGCTGACCGCGTAACGGTTCAATGAAGGTCACCGAAGCTATGGTGACAAAGTAGGGTGGTACCACGAATGCTTTACGCCTTCGTCCCTGCATGGGATGGAGGCGTTTTTTTATTGTCAGGGTCGATACCGACCGATTAGAGGAGGTGCCATATGGCGTCAGGAACGGAAAACCGTACTATCAAGATTTTTGACACAACGCTTCGCGATGGGGAGCAAGCTCCCGGTAACAGCATGAATATTGAGGAAAAACTGAGGGTTGCCCGTCAACTCCAAAAGCTTAATGTTGATGTCATCGAAGCCGGATTCCCGATTGCGTCAGATGGTGATTTTGAGGCGGTTAAGATGGTTGCCCAGCAGGTTAAGGGGCCAGAGATTGCCGGCTTATGCCGATCAAGCGTTAAAGATATTGATCGGGCCTGGGAAGCCTTGAAGTACGCCGGTGAAAAAGGGCGTATTCATACCTTCATCGCAACATCGGATATTCATATGCAGTATAAGCTCAAGATGGCGCCTGAGCAGGTACTTGAGGCAGCTGTCAAGGCGGTTACGCATGCTGCCGGCTATACACCGAATGTCGAGTTTTCTTGTGAAGATGCGGTTCGTACGCGGCTTCCCTTTCTTGCTCAGGTTGTCGAGGCGGTAATTGCTGCCGGTGCCACCACGGTTAATATCCCTGATACGTTCGGGTAGACCGTCCCCTTTGAGTACTTCAACATAATTAAGTACCTCAAAGATACGGTTCCGAATATAGATAAGGCCGTTATTTCTGTACATTGTCACAATGACTTGGGACTTTCGGTTGCAAACTCGATTGCGGCAGTTCAGGCTGGTGCTGGACAGGTTGAGTGTACCATTAACGGTATCGGTGAGCGTGCTGGTAACTGCTCACTGGAAGAGTTTGTCATGATTATGAGAACCCGCCGTGACATTCTGCCGTTTAGTACTAATGTGGTGACTGAGCAATTGACCCCGGCCAGCAGATTGCTTTCAACCATCACCGGTATTCCGGTTCAACCGAATAAGGCCGTGGTCGGTGCTAACGCCTTTGCCCATGAATCAGGAATCCATCAGCATGGCATGCTGATGGATAAATCGACCTATGAAATTATGACACCGGAGTCGGTTGGCTTGACGGCAAGTGCGCTGGTCCTCGGTAAGCATTCTGGAAGACATGCTTTCAAAAAACGTCTCGAAGAGCTGGGCCATGATCTCAATGATGAGATGCTGAACAGGGCTTTTGAGCGCTTTAAGGCCTTGGCAGACCTTAAAAAAGAGGTTTTTGACGAAGATCTTGATGCAATAGTGACGGATGAAGCACGTGGTGAGGATTACTGTAAGCTCGGCCAGATAACCGTTGTGAGTGGTTCATTTGCGGTTGCAACCGCAACTGTTCAGATGGAAATAAATGGTGAAACTGTCCGTGGTGCTGAAATGGGTGATGGCCCGGTTGATGCTGCCTTTAAGACAATCAAGGCGCTGACCAAGAGTACGGCCAATCTGACCCAGTATAATGTTGGATCTATCACTGGCGGTACTGATGCCCAGGGTGAGGTTACGGTTCGTGTTGAGGAAGGTGGCCATACCGTGGTTGGCAAAGGTGCATCAACGGATATTATCGTTGCATCAGCTAAAGCGTATATCCATGCGCTTAACCGCCTCCACAGCAAGCAACGGCGTGTACTGCCAGGCGTTTAGGTTGTTGTTCCCATAGTAGAATGTAACGAAGCGAAAGTCATGTGGCTTTCGCTTCGTTACGTTAGGGGGTCTTCAGCCGACGATACGGATAGTCTTGTAAAGGAAGTTTTTAAAGCGGTAGAGGGTTTTTTGCTGTTCATGTTCTTCTTGATTGTCGCTGACCGCTTTTAAATACCGCGCGACATTTGGAAGCTGACGGCCGGTAATCCCCCGTGTTTTTTCAATGACGAGTCTGACAACATCCCGTGAGAGTTCATTTCGACTGTACGGCTCATAGACGTTCTTCCAGAAGTCTCCGCCTTGACGTATGGTTTCAAGTAAATCATCAGCCATCCGCACCTGAAATCCCTGTAGACTTTCAGGGTGAGTGGTAGAGAGCCCAAGGCTGACCCCCTTGATTGCCTGCCGAATGTCATCTCCACCAATCAACCCTCCACGGCGGAAGAAGAGCGCCCGTAAGAGAATGGAGCGTAACTCCCGGATATTCCCTTCATAGTGATGCGATACCAGTTGTCCCTTTGCATCATCACTTAAGCGCGGTGGTTCCTCTGGTTCATTAAACCCTCGGTAGGTCCGATAGAGTTTGCCGAGGAAATGAACTGCTAGGTCAGGAATGTCTTCACGACGCTCATTGAGTGACGGGAGACGAATTGAGAGCTCCGCGAGACGATGGTAGAGATCCTCTCGAAAGCGGCCGGAACTGATTTCTGTTGGCAGGTCCTTGTTGGTGGCCGCCACCAACAGGACTCGGCTATATCGCTCAGTATTATCGCCGAGACGAATGAAACCGCCGTTGTCGAGGAAGCGAAGGAGCTGGACTTGGGTTTTG
>JBLIZM010000273.1:0-7815 GCA_048859855.1 Trichlorobacter sp. | reverse complement strand
TGCCGACACCGTTTTCCCACTGGGGAAGCTCGCCATAGGAGGCTAGTGCCGGAAAAGGACGCTCCGCTTTGAGGAAGAACTCATCGGCCAACTGGAGAAACGGCTCTCCCAGTTTCCGGTTCACGCGGCGCATAATCGGTACAAAACGGTCGAGAAAAGCCTGGGCATAGGCGGTATCGACCGAGCTCAGCGGGGGGAGCTTCTCGCGGTGGGCAGTCAGGCCGATCGGTACGACCGCAAGGGAGCGAATCATGGGTGAGAGAGCTGCCAGTGTTTCAATGGTCTCCTCCAGAACCTCACCATCGTTGATTCCGGGGCAGAGCACTACCTGGGTATGGAGCTCAATCCCGTTACTGCACAGCTGCTGAATCTGGTCCATGATCGGCGGAATTCCCCGCCGACCGAGCAGTCGTTCGCGGATTGCCGGCTGTACCGCATGTACCGAAACGTAGATGGGGGAGAGTCGCTGGTCGATAATTCTTTGTAACTCATCCGGTTTGGTCGTGCTGAGGGTGACATAGGTCCCCTCTAAGAAGGAGAGTCGATAGTCTTCGTCCTTGATGTAGAGCGGTTTGCGCAGCCCTGGTGGCAGCTGGTGCACAAAACAGAACAGGCAGTTGTTGCCACAGCGCCGTGGCGGAGGCGGCGTAAAAAACAGCCCGATCCCTTCGTAGGGATCCTGCTCAATAACCACGGACAGGCTTTCCCCGTTACGCTGTATCGTACAGGTAAGCGGGTTGTCGCTTGAGAGCCAGGTGTAGTCAATCAGATCGCGTACCGGTTGTCCATTAATCGTGAGCAATCGGTCTCCAGCCTGAAGTCCGGCATGAAATGCCGGTGAGTTTGGCTGTATGTCTTCAATAATCAGTCCGTTCATGCGGATCCTTATGGTGTCTCGTTTGTCTGCAGAAAATCTTGTACGTCGCGATAGAGGTTTTCCGCATCTGTTGGAAGCGTCAGCCAATGACAGGCAGGCTCACGCCGAAACCAGGTCAACTGGCGTTTGGCCAGGTTCCGAGTGTGTTGCTTGATTGCCTGTACCGTTTGATCCCATGGTACTCCTTCACGCAGATGCTGGCAACACTCGGCGTAGCCGATGGACTGCATCGGCTTGGTGCTTGGCGCAACCCCCCGCTCCAGCAGTTGACGCACTTCCGCTAGCAGCCCTGCGGCAAGCATCTGATCCACCCGGGCATCGACCCGCTGATACAGCTCTTCACGGGGACGGGTTAGACAGTAAAGCCGGCTTGTGAAGGGGGGTGGGGTCGCACGCTGCTCAGCATGGTAGGTTGACAGTGGCTTACCGGTGGCCAGTACCACCTCAAGTGCCCGGATCAGGCGACTGGTGTGCTGTGGTTCAATGCGGGGGGCCAGTACTGGATCGAGCTCATGAAGTTGACGGTGTAGGTGCGCCGCCCCTTCGGTGGCCAGCCGCTGATAGAGTGTCTGTCTGATGACCGGATGCTCGCCGGGGGCTTGGGAAAGGCCATGGAGTAGGGTGTGCAGGTACAGTCCGGTTCCTCCGACCACCAAAGGGAGTGCTCCCCGCGCGGTAATGCCGGCTATCGCCTCCTGTGCCGCAGCCAGAAAGTCCGAAGCACTAAAGGGTTGGTCAGCGGTCCGGATATCCAGCAGGTGGTGGGGAGCAACCGCTCGCTCAGCCTGGTCGGGTTTGGCGCTTCCGATATCAAACCCCTGGTAGACGGTGAGTGAGTCGGCGCAGATGATTTCAAACGGTAGACGCCTGGCAAGCTGGAGTGCGACGGCGGTCTTACCGACTGCCGTGGGCCCCCCTATAATAACGACTGCCGGTGTCATGTCCGGTGAAACAGCTTCTCGAGTTCAGCCAGGGTAATGGTGTGGGACACCGGACGTCCATGGGGGCAGTGGGCCGAAAAATCGGTCCGGTCCATGGAGGCGAGGAGATGGGTGATCTGTTCACGGTCAAGAGCCCGGGTTCCCCGTACCACGCTGTGGCAGGCCACGGTGGCACAGAGTTCTAGGATCAGCTCGTCAAAGCTCTCGCTCCGACCGTGCTGTTCCAGCTCAACCAGTATGGAGCGGATTAACGGTCCCGCCGGCCGATCACCCAGAATGCGGGGGATTGCACTGATCATCCAGGTTTGTCCCCCGAACGGTTCAATACCGAAGCCAAGACGCTGGAGCTGATCGGTGAACCGACTCAGCAGTTCGGACTCCTGGTAGCTGCACTCAAGGGTTTCGGGCATCAGCAGCTGCTGGGCTTCGATGGTGCCGCTGGTGAACCCCTGTCGTAGTTCCTCAAAACGAACCCGTTCATAGGCTGCGTGCTGATCGATGATGACCAGCGTGTCATCAGTCTGACACAGGATGTAGGCTGCCTTGAACTGGCCAATCACCTGCATGTGTGAAAAATAGCCTGTTCCAGCAGCCACCGGTTCCACAGCATACTCAGTATTCTCCTCGGCTGGGCGGGGGGACGAGACACTGGTTTGGTAACAGAACGAAGGCTGCTGACGGGCAGGGATTGTCAGTGACTGCTGGAGTGCCGCGGCAACCCGTTCTCGGTAGGCCTGGGAGGGAACGGTTTCCCGGGACTCGTGCCCTGCTGCTGGCAGCGGTTCGTGCGAGGTGGTTCCCAGCCAGGGGGAGCGGCGTAACAGTTCCGAGAGAACGCTGCTGATGGCGCCGTGTACCTGCTGCTGCTGACGAAAGCGTACCTCATGTTTTGTCGGGTGGACGTTGATATCCACATCACCCGGTGCGAGGTCGATGAACAGCACGACCAGTGGGTAGCGCCCCTTCTCCAGAAGCGGGCGGTAGGCCTGCATGATGGCGTGCTGGACAACCTTGTCCCGGACGAACCGACCATTGACATAGGTGTAGATGGCGTTCGCGCTACTGCGTGCCGCGGCAGGTGCTGTGCAGAAACCACTCACGCTGACTGTCGATGATTCGCCCGCGACTTCGAACAGCTCGGTACCCCGGCCGACCAGGGAGGCAATTCGTTCCCGTAGGTCGCCGGCCATGCTTTTGAAACTTTCCCGGCCATCACTGATGGTACTGAAGCTGACATCCGGGCGGGCAAGGGCGAAGCGGATCATTAAATCGTGGATATGGGCTGCTTCGGTCTCGGCGCTGCGCATGAACTTCAGGCGGGCCGGCGTGTTGAAGAAGAGCTGCTCGACACTGATACTGGTGCCGACCGGCATGCCGTGGGCCTGTACCGACTTGATTACGCCGCCTTCTGCATACAGTTCGCTTCCTTCGATACTCCCCCGTTCACGGGAGGAAAGTCGTAGGCGGCAGACTGAGGCGATGGAGGGGAGCGCCTCTCCACGGAAACCGAGGGTTGCGATGGTCATCAGGTCATCGTCATGCTTGATTTTGGAGGTTGCGTGACGCTCAAGGGAGAGCAGGAGATCATCGGGGGACATGCCGTGCCCGTTATCGCTGACCCTGATCAGGCGCCGTCCGCCGGTGCTGATTTCGACTTTGATACTGGTTGCTTCAGCATCAAGGGCATTTTCAACCAGCTCCTTAACGACCGAGGCCGGTCGCTCAACAACCTCACCGGCGGCAATTTTATTGGCGAGTGATTCGGGAAGTATGGTTATGCTGGTCGCCATGGTAACGAGGACTCCGGATTAGATATCGCCCCAACTATACTGTAGTATTGCAGTGATAGCAAGGGAGGCGGTTTCAGTCCGTAGGATCCGCCGCCCAAGTGACAGCGGGATAAAACCAGCTGAGACCGCCTGCTGATACTCACGGGGGGTAAAGCCCCCCTCTGGTCCCACCAGCAGGTGTACCGAACAGGGAGGGGCAAGGTTGGCAAGTTGCTCCCGCAGGGGTGAGGGGTGTTCAGCCCGCTCCCAGAGCAGGAGACGTAGTCCCTCGCTTGGCAGCTGTGTAAAGACGGTTTCCAGCGTAGTTCCCCAGTCAATTACCGGCGGTGCGAGCCGCTCTGACTGCCGGGCAGCTTCCATTCCGATTTTTTGCCAGCGGATCAGCCGGTCAGGGAGCCGGTCAGCCGAGAGTCTCACGACGCTACTGTCCGTCGGGACAAGGGTGATCCGGTCAAGTCCAAGTTCAGTCCCTTTTTGCAGGATCAAATCCAGATGGTCGGCTTTGGGGAGCCCCTGGATCAAGTGGATCGGCACCTGCTGCTGGTTCGATTCTGGCAGAACCTCTGAAATCACCACCGTGGTCTGATCAGGGGTTATCTGGGTTATGGTGCCATTGAAACGGCTTACGCCCGGACAGACCAGCTGTAGGGTTGTTCCGGGGGAAAGGCGCAGTACCCGGGATATATGGTGGTGGACGGCACCGGTTATGCTCGCCGTCTGGTTGCTGATCATTCCCTGGTCGATGAAAAACTGACGCATTAGTCCTGACGCTCGTCTGTCCGGGAATAAAGCAGGCAGCACCACTCCCCGTCATGGGTTGCTGATACCAGAGTGAGGGAGGTTGTGGCAAATCCCTCCCGCACAAACGCTTCCCGCTCCCGCAGGATACCGGACAGAACCAGGAAACCGCCGGGGGCAACCCGTTCCACCAGTGGTTGTGACAATCGTACCAGTTCCTCGGCCAGAATGTTGGCTAGGACCAGTTCATACTGCCCCGCAACGGCAGTCAGTGGTGTTGTGCTGCAGTTGATGTGCGGTGCAACCGCGTTAAGCGCGGCATTTTCAGCAGCAACGACCACCGCTTGCGGATCAATATCAATCGCTTCGACCGCAGGGGCACCTAACAGAACGGCCGCAATCGCTAAAATGCCGGATCCGGTTCCAACGTCAAGAACCCGGGGGGCTGGTATCGTATTCATGACCTCTTCGACCGCCTCCAGGCAGAGTCGGGTGGTCTCGTGCCCACCGGTGCCAAATGCCATGCCGGGATCGATGATCAGTTCATGACGTTGTGGCATCTGACCACTTGGTAGCCAGGAGGGGGTAATCAAGAGCCGACTACCGATAACCAATGGCTTGAAATGTTTTTTCCAACCGTCCGCCCAATCTTCTTCGCCGACCGGGGTTACCACTGGCGCAACCGTTGTATCAAGTCCGGCCTGGTCCAGCCTGCTCGTTATCTGCTGCAGGTAGCTCTCAACCGGTTGGCTCGTTGGGAAAAATCCGCTAACGGTAACCATTGCAAGCGGTGCAATGTCATCGACATCGAAGGTGTCGACCTCGCGGTTTTCAGTGCAGACACCACTGCCGGATATATCCACCAGTAGGGCGGCATACAGGTCTACCTGATCGGGATGAATGGTGTAGCTGATCTGGTACCAGGAACTGCTCATAAGCCAACTCGTATCTGGCGCCAGAACCGTGCTGACACCCTTGTTTTAATGAACTACCCTCTTCAACGGACAGACGGCACTAAAAGCTATCAGAACAGGGGGTTGGTGACAACAATAAAATCTTGACAAACACAGATGGCGCTTCGTATTTTAATTAAAAAAAGACTAACAGACGGTGTACCTCCGTCTGGAAGCGAGGTCACAGTGAAGCATATCTATATCCTGTCTGATTCGACCGGCGAGACTGCGGAACGGGTTATGCGGGCGGCGATGTCCCAGTATACCGATACGGAGGTTAAAATCATCCGTTTGGCCAAGCTGACCAGTAGTGAGGAAATTAATGCTGCCCTGGAAACGGTTGCCACCCATGACAGTATTTTGGCCTACACGCTGGTTGATGCCTCGCTGGTTTCCGCAGTGCAGGAAAAAGCCCAGGAATTAGGGATTGTTTCCTACGATCTGCTGACACCGTTGATGTGTATTTTATCAACCTTCCTGGGGAAATCCCCCCGCTCAACACCGGGACTTCTCCACCAGATCGATACCGACTATTTCCGTAGAATGGAAGCGGTTAACTTTACGGTCAAGCATGACGACGGGCAGGAAACCCGTGGTCTGGTGAAGGCAGACCTGATTCTAGTGGGTGTGTCCCGTTCATCCAAGACTCCGCTTTCGATGTATCTGGCCAACAAGGGATATAAGGTTGCAAACGTTCCGTTGGTAAAGGGGATTGAACCGCCGCCTGAATTGGACGGCATTGATCCGAAAAAGGTCATCGGCCTGCTGATCAGCCCGAAGCGGTTGGTGGAAATCAGGACCTCACGCCTGGTCACCATGGGCCAGAGCACCCGCAGCAGTTACGCCGACTATGAAGCGGTTGAAGAGGAAATCGCCTTTTGCCGGCAGTTCTACCGTCGTCACCCGGACTGGATTGTCATCGATGTGACAACCCGTTCCGTTGAGGAAACGGCATCCGAGATTCTTCGTCGTATCGGTGGTGAGTAAAGCGTCACATGCCTGACAGTACTGTCAGAGGGGGAACCGTGAAAATACTGGTCGTTGAAGACGAGAAGAAGGTTGCGGCGTTTATTAAGCGAGGATTAGAACAGGAAGGGTACGAAGTCCTAACCGCCCATGATGGTGATGAAGGGGTTCGGCTTGGTCTTGAAAATACCTTCGACTTGATTATCTGTGATATCATGCTGCCGATACGGGATGGTTTAAGTGTCGTGCGGGAACTGCGGCGATCCGGTTCGGAAACACCGGTTTTAATGCTGACCGCCCGTGACACGACGGATGATATTGTCGCAGGTCTTGAAGCCGGGTCCGACGACTACCTGACCAAGCCGTTCGCTTTTGCCGAGTTGACCGCCCGGGTACGGGCGCTTTCCCGTCGTTCTGGTCGCGACCGTGCGGCGGAACTGTGTACCGGAGACCTGCGGCTTGATCCGTTAACCCGTAAGGTCTGGCGTGGCGATAAGGAGATCGAGCTGACGATCAAGGAGTACGGCCTGCTGGAATTCTTAATGCGCAATGCCGGAACGGTCGTAACCCGCGCCATGATCGCCGAGAAGGTCTGGGAACATCCCTTTGAGTCGTTCACGAACATCATCGATGTTTATGTGAACTATTTACGTAAGAAAGTTGATACCGGCAGTAAACGGCGCCTTATCCACACCGTTCGCGGTCAGGGATACGTGTTGCGTGCCGACTAACCGGTAGCCGTCGCGCTACCACAGAAGGAGATGTACCGTCATGTATAGCACACTTCGTAACGGCCTGATTGCGGCCATACTTTCTGTTTGTGTCTGGGGGCAGCCGGTGTTGGTTGATGCCGCAGTGGTCAGCCCCGATTTTGTCAGCTTGGCAAAGCGTCTCAATCCGACGGTGGTCAATATCCGGACTGCCCGTCTGGTTAAACAGGGGCAGGCAGCACCCCGTCAGCAGATGCAGCCGGGTGCTGATCCATTCAATGACTTTTTCGGGCAGTTCTTCGGACAACTCCCCCAACAGCAACAGCAGCCACAGCGCCCCCGTAAGGAACAGTCACTGGGAACCGGTTTTATTGTTGATGCCAGTGGTTATATCGTGACCA
The DNA here is from genome assembly GCA_048859855.1 of Trichlorobacter sp. GTDB lineage: Bacteria > Desulfobacterota > Desulfuromonadia > Geobacterales > Pseudopelobacteraceae > Trichlorobacter. The sequence goes on along the minus strand of JBLIZM010000273.1, from coordinate 439 downwards.
ACAATCACGTTATTCAAGGTGCTGACGAAGTCCTGGTCCGCCTGGCAGATGGACGGGAGCTCAAGGCTGAAATCAAGGGTCAGGATCCGAAGCTGGACCTGGCACTGCTTAAAATCACGGATTCCCGTCAACCGTTTACACCGGTTGTATTCGGTGACAGTGATGCGCTACAGGTTGGTGAGTGGGTCATGGCGATCGGTAACCCGTTTGGTCTATCCCAAACCGTTACTGCCGGCATTGTGAGTGCCAAGGGGCGGGTTATCGGCAGTGGTCCCTATGACGACTTCATCCAGACCGATGCCTCGATAAATCCGGGGAACTCCGGTGGCCCGCTGTTTGACAGCGCCGGTCGGGTTATCGGTATCAACACCGCCATTGTCGCCGGTGGTCAGGGGATCGGTTTTGCCATTCCGATCAATGTCGCCCGTGGTGTTGTGGA
>JBLIZM010000272.1:0-2911 GCA_048859855.1 Trichlorobacter sp. | reverse complement strand
TTATGCAGTAATCCGTTCCAAGCCACCCATATACGGGCGTAATACCAGTGGAATTATGACGCTACCATCAGCCTGCTGATAGTTTTCTAAAATGGCAACAACGGTACGGCCAACAGCGAGGCCGGAGCCGTTGAGGGTGTGGACAAGTTCCGGTTTGCTCTGATCGTCCTCACGGAAACGGATTTTGGCGCGACGCGCCTGGAAGTCGCCGAAACTGCTGCACGAAGAAATTTCCCGATAGGTAGCCTGTCCCGGCAACCAAACCTCTAAGTCATAGGTCTTGCAGGCTGAAAAGCCGATATCACCGGTACAAAGCGCCATAACTCGATATGGAAGTTCCAGTGCCTGTAGTATCGCTTCTGCATGTCCGGTTAACCGTTCCAGTTCCTGCTCAGAATCATCAGGGTGGCAGAAGCTCACCAACTCGACTTTGTTGAATTGATGCTGACGGATGAGTCCTCGGGTGTCTTTACCGTATGAACCGGCTTCACGACGGAAACAGGGGGTATGGGCGGTGTAGCGTACCGGCAGCTCTTCACGCTTCAGAATTTCGTCACGGTGGATGTTCGTGACCGGAACCTCGGCGGTTGGGATGAGGAAATAGTCAGGATCAGTCAGGCGGAACAGGTCATCCTCAAACTTCGGGAGTTGTCCGGTTCCGGTCATGCTATCACGATTGACCATAAAGGGAGGGAGTACCTCGGTATACCCATGGTTTTCGGTATGCTTGTCCAGCATGAAACTGATCAGTGCACGCTCAAGACGGGCTCCGGCACCACGATACAGGGCGAAGCGGGCACCGGTCAGTTTTGCCGCACGTTCAAAATCAATAATAGCTAACCGCTCGGCAATGTCCCAGTGATTGAGCGGAGTGAATTCAAACTGACGCGGCATCCCCCAGTCCCGAACCAGTTGATTATCCTTTTCAGCTCGTCCCAGAGGGGTGCTGGCAGCAGGAAGGTTCGGTATGGTCATAAGCAGCGCGTCAAGAGCCGGTTGGATGGTGTTGAGCTGCTCTTCAAGGGCCTTTATCTCAGCAGTGAGTTGCTTCATTGCGGCGATGGTATCGGCAATCTGACTTTTATCCTTGGTTCGGGCAATCTCTTCCGAAGCACTATTTTTCTGAGCCTTTAATGCCTCGACCTGCGATAAGAGACGCCTGCGCTCACTGTCGAGGTTTTTAAAATCGCCAAGCGACAGTTCGTCACTACGGGTTTTAAGAGCAGCTTCTACGGCATCGATGTTTTCACGGATGAACTTCATGTCAAGCATATAAAATCCTTTTTCTTTTCGGACGTAAGAGGTACTATCTAGCACTATGTGCCGCTATCGTCAACGCAAATTAGGAATTGCCTTGGTTCTATTCCTGCTGGTGTTTGTAAGGATTTGTGCTGCCCAAGGGGGAGCCGTAACCATTATTGGTGGTGGTGATGTCATGCTCGGCGGCCCCTGGGAACCACAGGTTGCACAGGATGGTTATCGCTATCCCTTTAAACAGGTTGCGCCACTACTACAAAATGCTGATTTAAGCTTTGTCAATCTGGAAGCGCCACTTACCACGCGGGGATCGGAATTCGTCGGAAAAACCTTTCGTTTCAGGGTAAACCCCAAGGCTGCTGCTGCACTGAAGCAGTCCGGTATTACCACCGTGACCCTTGCAAATAATCATATCATGGACTTTGGTACAGTTGGTCTTGCAGATACCTTACAGTCTGCACGGCAGGCAGGTATTGACGTGGTTGGCGCCGGTATGAATCGCAGAGAGGCCAGGCGGATTCAGTTTTATACCATTAAGGGGACGACTGTTGCTTTATTGGGGTATTCGTTAACCCTGCCACAGGAGTTCTGGGCTACCGATAGCCGTGCCGGTACCGCGCTGTTACGTGAAGCGGAGGTGCGTGAAGACATCGCATTAGCTCGTAAACGAGCTTCAATCGTTATTGTCGCGGTACACTGGGGGGCGGAAGGCTCAACAATACTTCGGGAGTATCAGCCGCGCTTGGCACGCATGATGATTGACAGCGGTGCAGATGTCATCTTAGGGCATCATCCCCATATTCTACAAGGGATGGAGCGGTATAAGCAGGGGATTATTTTTTATAGTCTTGGAAATTTTGCCTTTGCAAGTAAAAGCCGGATTGCAACGACAACCATGCTTGTTCGGTTACGTTTTGAGGGAAAAAGCCGTTATGCGCAGCTTATCCCCCTGAATATCGACCATCGGCGGGTCGGTTTCCAACCAACACCACTTTCCGGAGCAGCGGCTGATAGCGTTGTTCGCGCCGTCGAGCAACTCCCCCCTGCCACAGTCCGGGCTAGCCGTGATGGCGGCTACACGATCCCATTCTAATCGATATACAGAAGAAAAGGACGGCGCCGTTCGGCAAAAGCTCTGAGTCCTTCTTGCCATTCTGACACGATTGTTGCCGGAGTGGCTCCTCCTACGGTTATTCGCTTCCAGATAGTCGCATCACCAATCATCCCATGGAATCCTGCATCAGCCCGGTAGCGGTTTGCATGTGTTTGATAGATTGCCTGTGCCAGTGACAGCGCTGCTACCGAGAGTGTTTGAGCTGGTGTCTGCTCACTGCAGCTGATACGTATCCCGTTACAGCGCTGCCCCGCGTACGGATGTCCGATGGCGGTTGGTACAAAACTGATGGTACTGAACTGCACACCGGGAAGTTGGGGGAGTTTTTTATGTACGGCTTCCGCATCAAGCCAAGGGGCCCCGTAGTAATGAAATGGCAACTCGGTTCCCCGTCCAACGGAGAGATTGGTCGCTTCCAGTGGACCGAAGGCGCTGTAGAGTAACGCTCCAATTGGATCTTTGAGATTCGGAGAGGGAGGAACCCAGGGAGTATGGAGCTCCTGCCACTGCTGTTCCCGTTTCCAGCCGATCATGGGTATG
>JBLIZM010000271.1:0-3083 GCA_048859855.1 Trichlorobacter sp. | reverse complement strand
CGATCCACGGACAACGATGAAACAAGGCATTATGTTAGCCAAAGAGTTTCACCGTAAGTTCCGTGTTCTGCGCCTGGCCAGAAAGATTGACCAGGTTTTGCGTAATCAGAAAAATCTGCTGGTGGTAAACAACTCTTTGTTGAATCACCTGTGGAAATACCGTATCACCTATCAATCACAGTTCTTCAAGTGGACCAATATCCAACGCACAGCTTGGGCCAAGGCTAATGAACTAGCGCGATTGTCTGATCGCCAACAGTTCTATTTCTTTCAGTTACCGGACGTGATTCCTACGTTGACTGATTTGAAAAGAGCCGAAGTCAATCTCAATAAGCAAATGTTGCAGATCTTCAACACCTACCCACTTCTGAATTATTTGGATTTCTGGAAATGGTTAGGCGAGGAAAGAGAGTCCAGTAACTTAAGTTTGCTAGAACCAGAAACCATCGAGAAGATGAACTTCATCTTTACCTGTGGTGGTAATTACTTCATTGTTAACCTTGGTCGTATTGACGATTGGCGCAAGGAAACCAAAGAAGAAGCCATGGTAGGTATTGAGGGATTAGTCACCTCGTTGGAGGCTATGGGGGAAGATACTGATACGGCTAAGCTGTTGCAACGTAAGTTCTTGTCAGCCACTACTCTGTTGTTTCAAACCAACAGTGTTTCTGGCGATAAGATGCCGGTTAACAATAACCCTGTTACAGCCAGTGATAACCCAGATGCTCCTGTGGAACTGGCTGACAAAACCGTGGCTGGTGTAAGCATAAATCGTAGTGAAGCACCGGTAAGCTCTCGACCAATTAACTTTGGCTTAAAGATCCAGGGGCTTGGTGCAACGGGTGAAACGGCTGGTGCTAACGCAATTGTCAAATCTGAAAAGATTGGCGACACCAACGAGGTAGAAGTCACCACCGAACCAGAGACCTTTGAGGAAGAAGATTTTGATGCTCACGGTGGTCAGGCGCTGGATGATGAAGCGGTGCATTTTTCTGTACTCGAAACTGACCGGACTTACGATTCTGGGGTTAAAGCAGCAGCAGATCGACTGGTAGATGCTGGGGCTATTACCGCAGCAGAGTATAGACGCCACCAGAGGCTCTCAGAGAGCTTCAAGCACATTAAGAACCCGGTAGGCGAGGGTACGCTAGAAGATCTCTTAAAGATTGATCCAGCGGTTATTAACGGGGTTGAGGAAGTACAGATACCTGATAAGGATACGGTGTTTGATAAGTCCATGCTTCGTACCACACTGAAGCACATGGATAAAACCTACATCGACAAGGTATTGCACCGCGACATCGCTAACACAGTGATGTCTATTCAACGGGGCGGTATTTCTGTAACCAACTACGAAGTTGAGAAAGTAGTAGATGCCGCAAGCAAATATGAAATCCACACTGTGAAATTGGTTCCGGTGGCTGGGCAACCCAGCACCTTCCGTTTTAAACTCCCTGTTGTTGAGAAGGATGGTACCTTCACTAACGCTGGTGTTAAGATGCGTATGCGTAAGCAGCGCGCTGACTTACCTATCCGTAAGGTAGGTCCAGCTAAGGTTGCCTTGACTACTTACTACAGCAAGTTGTTTATTGTTCGTAGTGAACAGAAGGTTCACGATTATGGCCGGTGGTTAAGCAACAAGATTACTGAGATGAGTTTTGATGCTCAGAATTCTGTTGTCAGTAATGTGCACAGCGGTAATTGCTTTTATAACAAGGCACGTACTCCACGAACCTATTCAGCAATGTCTCAACGCTTTATTTCCTTTGTAGCCAAAGATGTCGAATGGTTCTGGGATTGGCGTAAACGTAGCGCGCATTTTGGTGAAGATGTGGTAAAACACATCGAATCTGGTGGGTTTACTATTTGCGGGCGATTTATTGGAGGTGGTCAGAAGGATTATATCGTCTGCGATGAGACGAATACTTTCTACCGCACGAACGGTAGCAAAACTACCGCGTTGGGGGATCTTGCCGATGTATTGGGAATTGACTCTCAGAAAGCACCGGTAGAAACTACCTTGGCCAGTATTTTGGGTAAGGATATTCCAGTAGGTTTTATTTTGGGCTATTTGTTTGGTCTGGATAAGTTACTGGAAATGCTCAAGGTTCCTTATCGTCGCGTTCAGCGCGGTAGCCGACAAGACCTGCAACCAGATGAATACGTTGTTTCTTTCGGCGATGAGTCACTCATCTTTAGTAGACAGAATCGCACAGCAGCTATGTTGTTGGCTGGTTTCAACTATTACAAGAACATTATCAATGGCTACAGCGTTTATGATTTCAATAAGCCTGAAGTCTATGTTAATGTCCTCGAAGCAGATGGTCTGGGTTTACGGTATATCCGTGAATTAGATCTGATGGTTAAGCTGTTTGTTGACCATATCTCTTACGAGCTGTTGGTTGAAATGAAAGAACCCACTACCTTCACAGGGTTGTTGTTACGCGCTAACGAGCTGCTGGTTACTGACTATCATCCAGATGAGTTGGATCGTGAATTCCAGCGTGAACGTGGGTATGAGCGTTTGTCTGGTGCGGTGTATGCTGAAATCGTTAAGGCGATGCGGCAGTATAACAGCAAGCCTATTACCAGTCGTGCTGTTCTGGATATTTCACCACACGCCGTTTGGGGAAGCATTCAGTCTGACCCGGCTGTTATGAACGTGGAGGATATCAACCCTATCCATAACCTGAAGGAACAGGAGGCTGTTACTTTCTCAGGCACAGGTGGTCGTAGCTCACGTAGTATGACTCGTGGTACTCGTGTGTTCCACGAAAGCGATATTGGTGTTATTTCAGAAGCAACTGTGGATAACTCCTCAGTGGCGATTAATACCTATACCACTGCCAATCCTAACTATACCAGTTTGCGTGGCATTTCACGCCGCATAGACTGGACTAAGGATGGTCCAGCTAATATGCTGAGTACATCGGCACTTATCTGCCCAGGTAGTGACCGCGACGATTAAAAGATACATGAAATTAACACGCTATCCTATGATACATAGGAGAAGCATATGTTTGATTATACTGCTATCCCGGGATTTAGTAATTACCTGATAAACACCAGTGGAGTGGTTTATA
>JBLIZM010000270.1:0-3226 GCA_048859855.1 Trichlorobacter sp. | reverse complement strand
ACCAGTCATGGAGCGTGTGGATGGTTAATGACTTCTTTAATGACATCATTGTTGAGGAAGGTGAAGATTACAGAATCACTGAATATAACAGGATGATGGAAGAGCGTACGTTGTTAGAAAAACGTCTTCTGGAAGAAGGCAAGTCAATCGATTTTAACCGGTGATCTATGTTCAACTTACTGCACAAGCATTACCGTCCACCTGAACAGGCAATTACACACATCTTTGGCATTCAACAAATCTGTTCAAGAGTGTGTGGTTTTATCTATCCCTACATTAGCCACAATGCTCCACCCATCAATATCGCGCCGTTTATTGATTACTGTATTGAGTTAGCTCTGTTTGGTGTATCTCACTATGACTACGAGCCTGAGGACATTATTCATCCCATAGCTCTTTTAGTTAATTGTGGGTTGCCAAGAGAGTATATCAACCAGGTTATTGACGTTGTAGATAAAGATATCAGGTTGGGTATAATGACTATTTTGGATATACCTAAATTAAACAAAGCCACCAACTCCCAGCTGGTGGGAACAACACTTTACGTTGAGATAGTACCTAACGTAATAAAGAGGTAACACAGATGGAGTTTATTGCTGTCTTGCCTACTAAACACATTATCAATGACTTAGAGCGTACGGTATCATCGATACCGTACGCCTCTTATGCTTCTTGGTATGAAGTAGTAGAGGCTATTTTTAGAACTTGGGTGAATGATGATTATCCAGCGTTCTTAGGCTACAAAGATTATTTACCTGATCCATCTATGATTCGAATGGATTTAAATTACGAGTTACTTCAGATAGGTGTATCGCCATACAAGACGAATATGCCCACTTTAGATCTTATAGAGTTTGAACGAAACTCGTCCCAGTATTACGAGTACGCTGTCCCTCTTATGGTAGATGCTATTATGTGTTATTATAGTGCACTATCTAGACTGTGGGCCAGTTATCTGGAACAGTATTTCAATAACATACAAGCAACGCCTGAATTGAAAGATATATTCTGGGGAGACATGTGTATATCTTTTAGTGTGACTTAGGTTAAAAAAGGAAAACAATATGATTCATGTCTTTGATACTAAAGAGATTGTGAACAGGTTAGAGTCCACATTAGCCACGATGACTGACTGTGGTGTAGCTTGTGAAGACGTGTTTGCATCGGTAGTAGCCGAGTTTAACAGAATCGGTGAAAACGAGATGTGGGCCATTAAGTCACTAGCGGACTATCACTACGTAACGATGTTTAAAGAATATCCAGCTGGAACGCCAGGTGATACCGCTGATATGGCTATTTTGGTAGAAGCCATCACAAACCTTTATAAAGAACTTCAGCTATTGTTTTTACAATATGGTTTGATAGAAGAAGTTCGTCAAAAGGGTGCGCAGGTTGTAAACTGGACTGGGCACAGTAACAAGGATGCCGCCATTAATATCGGGTGATCTATGAGATTTACCAACATTGATGTGTTTAAATCAAGTTCACTTCCGGTATTCCTAGAGATGTTAGCCATACATTTCTTTGGGGGTGATTCTTTACCAAGCGAAGCTGTAGACATCGCTGATAATTTATTTGATATCTTTCTTAACAACAACGATATTGAAGAAGTAGGTTTAGTCCTGGATAATTTTGATAGTCCACATACTGAACTTGTTGATGCAGAATCGTTATTGATTGTTATCCAAGAAATCTTTGACGAGATTGGTGAGTTGACGAATGGTCGGACTGTGGTTGAAGTGAGAATTCACTTTAATGGTCCTGACCTGATAATTTATAGCCGGGGGGCTTAGCCCCTCTTTTTTTGGAGATTAACAATGTCGCTGGACAGTGTTTATAGCAAAATGAAACTGGGGGTAAGGTTAGGTTTTGAAACCTACGCACCCACTATTCTTGGTACCAGTTTTGAGAACTGTACACCAGTAGCTCTACTGGACTATGCCACCGCTACTGCGCTTGGTTATGATCCATCTGCACGGCACATCAACGTCTATCCAATGCTTCCTAGCGGAACTTGTGAAGATGACTACCGTACCTATTCTTATTACCGCGTGCAGCTTCAGAATGGCTCCTATGACATTGTAGGGGCACCTTGGATCAAACCCGAGACCATTACCGAGAAAGGTTATGGGGTAATGACCATCAAGGTAGCTAATTCCACCGAGAGTGATGTGCCTATCGCTAGACAGGCCCTGGCTGCACAAGGTCTGGTGGTTGCCGAGATTAGTTTTAAGTAAAAAATTACTCCCGGTAATCTTATGACAGAGGCCATCCGGTAACTCTTGTTTAACGTGTTTGGAGGGCTTAGGCCCTCTCTTTTTTTGCTTTTTTTTCCTTAGTGGACCTTTATATGAGCTAAGGGGGTTCCCATGAATAATCATTTTGTATTGCCCAGTGAAAGTTATCGCCGCGACCTCAATATGTACAAATACTACATCGAGGACGCAGCGCGTTATATGCACATCCAAACCGGCGAACCGATTGAGAAGTGTCGTGCCTTCGTACAGGATGTTACTGATCCTTTTACTGGTGAACGTCCTTTTGTTGATCCAGAAGTCTTCTGTTTGACCAAAGAAACCGATGGTAACAGAACGAAGAAGATTGTGACTATGTCGCAATACCTATCGGTGGTAGAAAACAATAAGATGATCATGTCGCCAACGATGGCGGTATATCACAACCCTGGAGTAAAGGAATCTATCTCTGCACTTTATATCGATTGTAATGTAAAGAAGCGTGGGGTAATTAAGAAAGAACAGTTTGCAGCTAAACAAGCCGGTGACTTTGTAACCGAGGCTATTAAAGAAGGGGAACAGACTTCTGTTAAGATCAAGAACAACAGTATGTCTGGTGCACACGCGTCAGCATTCACTATTCTCTGGAATAAGTCAGCGCACTCTTCTTTGACTTCCACTTGTCGAAGTGCCTCTGGTAATGCCAATGCTTCTAATGAGCGTTTTATTGCCGGGAATAGACATTATTACCACCCAGACATCGCTATCCACAACATCATCTCGATCATCAACAATAGCGATTACGTGGCCATTCAGAAGGTGATGGATAAGTATGGTCTGGCATACCCCACTGTAGACGCTGTATATGGCAACATCAAAAGAAGTACCGACTTCTATTGGCGTTGTCCAGAAAGCTCAGCTGAGATTTATAACCTGATATCTAAATTGTCTCCTTTGGAATTGGCAGCATATGCCTATACGGCAGATATCTG
>JBLIZM010000269.1:0-7005 GCA_048859855.1 Trichlorobacter sp. | reverse complement strand
CGATCCCACTAAGTCAATGAATACAAATTGGACTGTTGCGGTATGGGGCACGGCCTACAATAACGAGGATATTGTTCGTGAAGAACTGATTAGCTATATTCTGGCTAATTCACGTTATGACCGTGATATGTGGGAAAAGGTTCTACCCGATCTTTTCACCGCTAACGAGTTCATTATCGCACCTTATTGGGATAGTTACAGTATTCCAAATAAGACTATCGAAGCTGGGTTGTATTCACCTACTGTTCCAGTTATGTCAGCATTACCTAAGATCGAGCAGTATACCTCTCAATATGGCGAAGATCATCTCAAGAGTTATGTTGACTACTCCGTGTGTCTGTATAAGTCACTGGGTTTTGTAATCGTTGGGGCACCCACTAACCGCGATAAGATTTACTCGATGCGCGAGAAGTTCCCTGACTACGCTTGTATCTCTACCCAACACGCTGACTTCAACCGTATTTCTCCAATCACTCAAGATTGGATCAAGGTTCTTTACGAACTCTTCAAATACGCTGAAGATATGGGTGTCTTTACAGATATTCCTGTTGGCTTCTCCAAGATTACTCGTAACGGTGTTCTGTACCTCAGTACCACGTATGAGTCAATCCAATATTTGGTTGTAGCTAAGAACCAACCTGTTGCTAGCGAAGGTGAATAATGGGCTTACCAAAGACTCCACCACTATACGCTAAGGGGACGTATTCATTAACTTCCCCTTACACATTGCCATCCTCGCAAAGTTATTCTTGTGTGGCTATCCGGTCTTTCCGTGATTTGCTTAAACTGCACGTTGATGTAGTTAAGGCTTATTATAAACCGGTTGGACTGGGTGAAGCAGAATACAAGAATGATACCGATGTTGCAGCAGCTATCATTACCCTCTTAGGTGATGACGGCCAGGTGGTCTATGTACCAGACACTTATATTTCTTCTTACCCTGATCTGTCTGGGTATGATTATAAGCACATGGTTTTAAGTGTGAGTCTGGGTACAGTCTGGGACCAACTTCCGCTGGATGACGTGAAAGAAAAAATTACCGAGACAGTCAAAACTGCTCTAGGTGTTGATGCTACTGTGTATGATCACGTGGCTCCTTCTACCAATTCTGTCACACAGACAGAACATGAGCGTATTGAGACTGCGCGGCGAGCTGCCATCCGAAACCAGAAAACTCTTACGGCACAGTTACTGGAACTCAAAGCTGCACACGCAGCCCTACAGGAACAGTACACTACCTTGGAGACACTGGCTATCGAGAAAGGAATTATTGGAGTAGTGAATGGGTAATAATCTAGCCAACTGGCTGAATGCTAAGGCAATGACTTGGTCAGAGTGTTTGAACAATAAACGTGTACTCAAAGCACACGTCGATGCTCTGATGGAACAGCACGAGATAAAGGTGGAGTATTCTGGTTTACAGACATTTGCTCACTTTTACTTGGCAGACGGTACTTATGTGTGCACTGCTTTTTCAAGTGTAATTGATCCTGCACAATACGATCAAACACGTGGTACTGAAGCTGCTATCAGCAAAGCGCGTGTCATGGCTTGTGACAAGTTGTTTGAACTCGAAGGCTGGCGTTTGCGCAATCACAGTTGACGGCATAAGAGGGAGGCCTAGGCCTCCCTCGTTTTTATGCCTTAATGCTTAAACCAGTGGTTCATAACAACCTCTGGCTTCAGACAGTTAAAGCTGATCCCAGCACCCGGTGCGAGCGGGTGAGCAGCCCGTCGCATATAATCTGTCAACAAAACACTGTCTGCCAACGTAGGTGACATCACCACAACACGAAACTTATCTTCACCATGACTAAAAGACAAAGTGTAGTGTAAACCATAAGAACTGTTGTAAGAGATATCAGCAGATTTAGTTAAAACAGTAGACAGACGTTGAAATATATCAAAACCATTGGCTATGAAATATAGGGTATTGTTATCGACATAAAACTTGTGAAAGTCCGGGTGAAAGATTAGGCTAGTTCTGCCAACTAACACCAGGTTATCAAACAGATATTTCTGCTTAGCATTAAAGTTTTTATGAAAAGTAGTTATCAATAACACCGCTTCTTCTTTTGTCATATGTCCTTATACCTCACACCAAATACTTCCCCCACCCCTTTTACATCCAGAGTGATGTATGAACTCTCGCCACCTAGCCCCATAGTCACAATTTGTTTATTGCTACGCACTACTACATTGGCCGACGTAACAAAGTCTACTACCCGACAATCGAGTGACTTAGCTTCCTTGTCTAGCGCATCCTTGAATTCCTTTACATTCTTCAGCTGTGCTGGAAACAACTTCAGATAACCAATGCTCCCATTCCCTTTATTACTACGCAGCAAAGCCAACAAACAGGTATCCACCATCACTAGGAAACGTGTACCTAGCGTAGTGTGTTCCAACACAGCCCATACCTCGGAAGGTATGTTGCTGAATGGTTTTGATGTACGCAGAAAGATAGTGGAAGCTTTTCCTTTTAAAGCATTCTCCCCACGAGAAATAGCTTGATGTAGCGATCTCAAGAGGCTATTGCACAGTTGATCGTAAGTCGTGTTAGAAGGCAAGACCAGCTTGCCATTCAATTCCACAGACAAATCACCTGAATCGGTAGTAGACAGTTTGAACATGACTATTCCTTATTTGATAATTACATTCTGATTAATCACCCTAGGTACCGTAACATTACTACTATCCAGAACCGTTATATCGGCGGTTGACATTGCCGCATGGCTTGAAGCATAGTGAGAAATATAAAACACTTGTGAACATTGTTGAGACAATACCAATTGCTTGATATAAGTCAGGATTCGATAACGGTGTTCTTCGTCAAAAGAAGCACCTAACTCATCCAAAAACATTGGCCAGTCTAACATATCCAAATAACACATCACGACTAACTTAAAAGCAAAGTCAACGATATCTTTCTGAGCAGAACTACCCAGCGAGACATCTGGTACTTCCCCACCTTGCCCAGGTAAACGAGGGTCACGATAAGTCAAAGGAAACTTGTAATCCATATTCTTACCTTTCTCAGGCAGTCTAGGCAAGCCAACCTTTAAATCGTAAGTCCAGATACTACCAATGACGTCATTCATCTGTTCTTGAATAGCGTGCATCAGCTGTATTGTGTTCTTGGCTATAAGTCCACCGTGTGGTGACATTGCATCAATAAGAGCTTTATAACAGGCAATATCTCCTTTAAGTTCAGTAGTAGACTGTTTAAGAGATTCAATCACCGAAGAAACAGAAATAGCATCATTCAGTTTTGAAGTGATATTGGCTAAACGTAACTGGTCAGCCTTAATAACTTTATTGATCTCAGTATTGTGCAGAGTAGTGATATACCACCCTAAATCTTTCTCCAGCTTCTTTGCTGATTCATCGATACGTAGACCTAACTCGCCTATCTTTTTAGCGGCTTTTCTTTGATTACTCCACACCAGCTCACTGTCTTTAAGAAGAGCTATGTTTCTTGTCTTTGTTTCCAATAGACTTTCTAAACGATGAGTTTCTTCCTTAATGGAAATAACACCCTCACCACTGACAGTTCTTTGGATATCTAGGATACGTTTAAGGTCTTCGATAGATTCTTGAATTAAACAGCACTTGCTATAGATATCCACAGAGTGCTGCCATTCGCCTAGCAGGTTAATAGCAGCGCTTCCCCCCACCTGCCCTACCTCTAACTCCCCGATCGCATCCCAGAGCGGTTTTAGACGCGGTGTAGCACGTGCTACATTACGTAGCTCGCCAATAGCCGCTACCCATTTACTTTCCCGGGCAATTAAGTCTTCCAACTCAGCTATCTCAGTTTTCAGGTTGTCAATATTCTTTTGGTGGAAAGCTTTCTTTTCTGTGTACTCCTGTATTCTGGCCTGGGTATCACCTTTGCGCCAAGTGAAAGAACATTTGGGACAAACGTTCTCCTCTAGACTGGTTAGGTCATCTAACCGATGAGAAGCAACACTCAGTCTATTCTCTTCACCACCGAGTTTGTTAGACAGCTCCAACAGCTTTTCTTTTCTGTTATTGTGGCCACTAACCGAGTACACGTTACCTGGGTTCTCAGGTATGTCTAATAACACGTGGTGTAAACCGAATGTATCGGTAGCTGAATAAGTCTCCAGATTGATATCTCTGAAATCACCTGTCAGTACGAACTTTACAGGTACATTAACTAACTCAGCTAACTCACCAGCTTTACTGGCCAATTGCTCATCGATATTTACAACGTCGGTAATACCAGCTTCCAATTGCTTTCTGACTAAAGCATCGTACTCTACCAATCTATCGGAGATGGACCTATACTCACTATTCTCAATAGCCAGTTGCGTTTGAGTTTCTCGTAGGTCATTCTCTAAAGCAGCTAGACTGAGTCTTTTCAAGGTATCAAACTTAACACCCAATAAACCTTTAGAGGTAGCTTCCAGTTCAGTCAGTTGTCTTTGAATAGAGTTTGATAGCTCCTGTAAGTCATACTCAAAATCTAAAGGAGTAATGTTCTTAAACAGGATATTAATCTCTTCACAAAGCTGCGTAGAAAGCATTTTAAGCTCTTCCAGCTCAGCAGGGTCTAGCATCTGCTTAGTTGCTTCCACAAGCTTTGTATTGTTGTATTTATAAGCCCCTATGGCCTCCTTACTACGATTCTGTAAATCGTTATAAGTCTTAAGGGCATAATCGAAGTTAACTGGAGAGAGCCGCATAAACCAACTGCGGCGTTCCTGTGGATTCATCTGTGTAAAACGGGCATTTCCATCATTGGCAGCCAGAACACTGAAAACGTCCTCCGTTAGATTAAGCTCAGAAACACACAGTGCTAACTGTGCGGACACTAAACGTCCATGATTTAACTCTACGCCATCTTTGATAAAGGAGTAGGTCTTACCTTCTTTGAAGTTCTCCGTGACGATATAGAGGTGTCCACGGTGCTCAAACTTAAGACTACGATAACCTTTCTTGTTGAAACGCTTGTCGCTCATCGGTACTGGACAGAGCGCTCGTAGTAAAGAACTCTTACCACTTCCGTTAGTACCAAGAATAACATTATAAAACTGATCAGGAGTATATTTGAAATAGTTGATATTACCTAAAACAAAACTCAGGTAACCAACCAATTCCACTTCAAGAATGCGCATCCTATAGTCTCCGAGAATACTTTACATAAGTATATTCTCAGTAGTAAAAAAATTAACTTTAGTCTTTCATTTATGACAATAGATTGGTAAAGAGGGTGATCTATGGGGATGGAACATCAATCTGGTATATCTGTATTCAGACCTGTGTATATAGGTAGAGTAGCAGAGAATAAAGAACTAAGATCAAAGGCGATATTAGCCACTCCTGTAGAAGCAGTGCCTCTGTTAGACGGTGAAGTAAAGTCTAATGTGACCACAGTGGAATATAAGGGTGTGGATGCCAATGATGTACAGTTCACTAGCAACATCAATATCGATAACGCTATCGAGGCTACATGGTTACCTTTTGGTACTAACAGAGCCACAGCGCCCGATGTGCGTCGTGGCGAAAGAGTGTTACTGTGGCAGTCAGGCGATGCAGATAAATACTACTGGACAGTTACAGGGCTAGATGACGATCTAAGACGTCTAGAGACAGTTGTATTCACTTTCAACGCTAACCCTAAGGAAGACAATACTGCTAATTCCTTAGAGAATTGCTACACCTTTGAAGTATCTACCCACACTGGTCAGATAACTATCCGCACTACCACCCTGAATAACGAATACACGTCGTATGTAGTTCAACTCAATACGATGCAAGGTGCCTTCACCCTTCAAGACGGTAGAGGTAATTTTGCTCATTTAGACTCAGCTGATCTGCTATGGCACCTAGCGCTGATGACAGGGACATTCTTCAAACTGGATAAGAAGAACATCTTAGCTAATGCCCCAGATAAGTTTCAATTGGATGCTAAGAACTCCGCGACGATTAACACAAAGAAAATTGTGATTAACAGTGATACTACGACAATCAATGCAAAATCAACCAAAATCTCTGATGACTGTTCTATTGGCGGTAATTGTAGTGTTGGTGGTAACCTCAGTGTGGCTGGTAGCTTTTCTGGCGGTGGTGTTAAAATGGCTGGTGGTACAATCACTTGTGATATGGTCAAGTCTTCGGGACCTGTCCTCGCATCCAACATCGATTGAATGAAAAAAAAAGAGAGGGGTTACACCCTCTCTTTATGCTGCTGTTAAAGCAACCTTAGTCAAGGTTACCTAACACTAGAACTACTGTCTTACCAATTACCTGAGCTGACATTACTGTTACCGGACCATGACGGAACCAGATCCAACCTTGACGGCGACAGGCAGCCGCATAGTCTGCCCACCTGATTCCTACAAGTTTAAGATCACCAACTGTGGCATCCAGTTCATGGACGTACTTGGCGATAATAGCATTACCATCGATGCAGATAGTGTTAGTTGCTTCACAATAGATTTCTGATTCACGGGTGTAATGGAATACACCCTTCTCACCTTCGTGCTCTAGCACGTGAACATGACGCGGTGCAAAATTACCCGCAACAAGGTCTTGTACTTGTGCCGGAGTAGCACCAATGATTTTCAAATTAACTTTTTTCATAAGTCACCTCAAATATTAAATTGGTCCATAGTTTCGAGTACACCCGCGTGGAGGTAGGAGACACCCACCGCAGCTAGCGCTATGTGTACATCTGCATCTGTTTCTTGGAGCAAAGAATGATACAGGATAATAGCCGGACAGATGTGGTTTACCGACCCCTGTTCTAATAGCCATGAAATCACTGCTGCCATGTCCAGCTTATCGTACACCATGTCGCCTTCGTCGAGCCCGGTGTAAGTCATGTAGCCTCTTATCTGGGAAACACTCTTCAGCTTAGCTTTCAATACCCCTGCCACGTAACTGGAGTATTGGCTATTCTTGTCCGTAAGGATAGCCAACCAGCCAGGGGCTTTAGGTCCCGTGGTTACAGGAAATTCAAAACACAGATGTGCG
>JBLIZM010000268.1:0-2721 GCA_048859855.1 Trichlorobacter sp. | reverse complement strand
CCCACAGACTTTCGACCAGCGCAACCGGTACAAATAGCTCATACCCCAGTTCACCGGTATAGCCGGTTCGACTAACGAGTGCTGCCTGCCCATCAATGGTTCGCTCAACAAATTGGAAATACTTTAGCTCACCAATCCAGTCCCCTAACAGCTCCTTCAGAACATCACGGGAAAGCGGTCCTTGCAAGTCAAGCTTGGCTAATTCACTGGATCGATTGACCAGCGCCCCCCCGGTCAATCGGGAGCTGATGACCGCAAAATCGTTCGGTGCAGTTGCAGCATTTACCACGAGCAGCACCTGGTCTTCAGCCAAACGGAACGCAATCAGGTCATCGATGACCCCACCGTCCTGATTAAGCAGAAACCCATAGCGTGAGCGACCGATCGGAATCGTTGCAATAGAAACCGTGATAAGATTTTCCAAACCGGATGAAACGATATCACCAGTGAACAGGAATTCACCCATATGACAGATATCAAAAAGGGCTGCCTGCTCACGACACCAGCGGTGCTCCGCAAGAATCCCCTCATACTGAATCGGCATATCCCAACCACCAAATGGTGCCATCAAGGCACCAAGCGCACGGTGGCGGCTGTTCAGCGGGGTGACCTGTAAATCGGTTTGCTCAGGTTGGCTCATCATGACACTCCCGCACCCATTGGGTGCTATTAAGTATTTGAAGTACGTGGAGTTTTTCGGAGTGGGCCGGTTCGGTCCGCCGGAGGAGTCCGCGTGTAATCCTAGCCGGTATCGTAGCCTATGGGGGGTGGTACAGGCAACAAAAAAACTGAAAAAAAATGCTCCAAATCGACCCTACCCAAACGGTCATGATCTGGCATGATTCGGCAATGCTTTGGCCGATGTTTCCACTCCCCTCCGCCGTGCAGGCGGAGGGGATACCGATCGCTATACTGAACGGTCAGCGGCAGCGGCAAAACGACGCAGGCGGGTCATCATCTCGTTAAAAACCTTTGGTTTCAATGACTGGGGTCCATCACTTGAAGCCCGTTCTGGATCAGGGTGAACCTCAACAATCAGTCCATCGGCACCAGCAGCAACGGCAGCATATCCCATAGCAGCGACATAGTGATAGTCGCCGGTACCATGGGAAGGATCAATAACGATCGGCAGATGGGTTTTACGTTTTAGTACCGGAATCGCAGAAAGGTCGAGGGTATTGCGGGTTGCGGTCTCAAAGGTTCTAATTCCCCGCTCACAGAGCACAACGCCATGGTTTCCCTCACTCAAGATATATTCCGCGCTCATCAACCATTCCTGAATTGTCATCGCCATGCCCCGTTTGAGTAAGACCGGCTTTCCGCACTGGCCAACTTTTTTCAAAAGCGCAAAGTTCTGACTATTACGGGCGCCGATTTGCAACATATCGGCATATGAGGCGACCAGATCAACGGTTTCCGGATTAATAACTTCGGTGACAAACGGCAGTCCACTTTCCGTGCGGGCCTTAGCCAACAGCTTGAGCCCCTCCTCCTCCAACCCTTGGAACGAGTATGGAGAGGTCCGTGGTTTAAAGGCACCCCCACGCAGCATGGTTGCACCAGCCTGCTTGACCATTAGCGCCGTATCGATAATCTGACGTTCCCCCTCAACAGAGCAGGGACCAGCCATCACCACAATCCGCTCCCCACCAATGGCAACCTCAGCAGACACCTGCACAACGCTCGAAACCGGCTTTATCTCCGCTGATGCCAGCTTGTACGGCTGGAGAATCGGCACAACACTCTCTACACCATGCATGCTTTCAAGTGACTGGAGAACCAGTTTTCCCCGTTCATCGCCAACTGCTCCGATAACATCACGGGTTGAACCATGGATAACATGGGGGGTATATCCCAGTTCCTTGATACGCACCAACAGTTCATCCCGCGCCTGTTCCCCTGCTCCCACCTTCATAACAATAATCATCTTTCACTCCTTGTTCCCCGAAACGACAAACGGACCGACCGGGTCTCCCGGTGGTCCGTTCTGGGGAGACCCCATAAACTGCGACAAAAAAGCCGGGAGACGTGGTCGTCTGCCCGGCTTCGGTGGTTGTGTCTGGATTGCTCCTGTTCGCTACACCGATACCTGGGCAGACGGCCTAAAAAAGAAGCCGTACCAGTAAAAGGTGATAAACGATGGGAAGCAATTAGAATTCATGGTGATAGTCTATCGACAAGTACGTCGGATTGTCAACCGTTTAATACGTTGCGCTGCTCGAGACCACCACCCCGCACTATCCTCTGTGTGACTCTGCACGCATTGCACGGGCATGGGTGAGCGCACTGTCACCAATCTGTTCACCAGCC
The DNA here is from genome assembly GCA_048859855.1 of Trichlorobacter sp. GTDB lineage: Bacteria > Desulfobacterota > Desulfuromonadia > Geobacterales > Pseudopelobacteraceae > Trichlorobacter. Next base: position 411 of record JBLIZM010000268.1, on the reverse strand, counting down.
AACAGACGGGCCAATTCAGTAATCCGCCCTGCTTCATCCAGTGGTTCCACTGCGGTGACGGTACGTTCGTCAGCCACCGTTTTCCGCACCACCAGATGCTGATCACCCCAGGCGGCAACCTGTGGCAGGTGGGTCACACAGAACAACTGCTGACCAACGGCAACACCGGCAAGCTTCCGGCCAATCACTGCAGCAACCGCCCCACTCACACCAGTATCAACCTCGTCAAACACCAATATCGGTGCTTCGCCTTCCGGGAGAACCTGTTTAAGCGCCAGCATTAGACGGGACAACTCCCCACCGGAGGCTACCCGCCCCAAGGGGCGCGGCGGCTCACCCGGGTTGGCGGTAAAGAGAAACTCAACCCGGTCACTGCCGTCACTTCGCAGGGAATCAAGTGATTCAATCAGT
>JBLIZM010000267.1:0-3518 GCA_048859855.1 Trichlorobacter sp. | reverse complement strand
AAGAGCTGAAGCGACAGTATTACTTCACCGATGTTGACGCTGCACGTTTGAGGGAATTGCTGTCATTGGCGGAAAAAAATCAGCATACTCTGGTTGAGGAGTTCTATCAGTATATTCTCTCCCAGCCTGAAACCGCCGCAATTTTAGCCAAAAGCTCTACCCGTGAAAAAATGGGCGAGTTTCATCGCATTTGGTTCATGTCTCTGTTTCATGGCGTCTATGATGCCGGATTCTTCTCCAATATCCTGAGGGTTGGACATGCCCATGTACGGGTTGGACTGCCGGTCAGCTTTGTAAATGCGTCAATGCATCGGGTTCGTCACTTCTTACATCATTTAATTCACGATAATTTTACCAATCATGATGATCGCCGTGATTACCGTGAGTCCGTTGATAAAATTCTTGATATGAACCTTTCGGTCATGACCTCATCCTATCATGATGAAGAAATGAAAAAGGTTTTTGTATCACGCCGTCTTGAACGTGGAATTATTGGTCTTGCCGAGCGATTTACCTACGGCCTGAACCTTGCCCTCGTACTAGCGCTTGCCGGGGTTTCCCTCGGGGTGAGTGTTCTATTTGTTCGTGACCTCATGCATTTATTTGAAGGGAATGCGGAGAAAGCTATTTTTTCTGCATTGGGAGAAATGTTGATTTTGTGGATGATGATTGAGCTTCTTGAAAATGAGATCAAGAACCTCAAGGGAGGAAGTTTCAATATTCTGGTGTTTGTCGGCGTTGTCGTTGTGGCGATGGTTCGTGAGATTCTTATTTCAACGCTGCGGCATGACAATCTGGAAACCCAGGCCTTTTTGACGGTAACCCTCCTTATTCTCGGGATTGTCTACTTTCTGATCAGTCGCTCCCAGAAGCCGGCTTCGCCGAAGGAACACTGATATTTCACAGTTCGGCCTGGCGATACGTGCTGGTTGGTTGCACCGACACCGTCTGCATAGCATCCTGAGTACGACAGCTGCGACTGCACAAATCACTACCCTTGTCCCGGAACAGCTTCAGGACAAGGGTATTACTGCACTAGCACTGGATTTCGATGGTGTACTTGCGGGGCATGGGGCTGATAAGCCTCTTCCCGAGGTTGTGAGCTGGATTGACCAAGCGGTTGCGGTACTTGGAGAAGAAAATATCTGTATCCTTTCTAACCGACCAGTTGGCCCACGGGTCGACTGGTTTTCAACTACCTACCCTTTAATACGATTTATTCATGGTGTCCCCAAAAAACCGGATCCTCTGGGTGTTATCAGGGTCGCTGAGTATAGTGGTTGTCCCGTTGAACAAGTTCTGGTGGTTGATGATCGTTTATCGACGGGGATTCTTGCCGGAATTCTTGCCCACGCCCAGGTAGCGTACATACGATTCCCCTACCAACGATTTTCCAATGCGTTCTGGCACGAACTGTTTTTTAGTGGACTGCGATATCTGGAGCGGGGGATCGTTCGTCTGAGTGCATGCTGCTAAAAAAAACTTTTTGCTGATGGGCGACTGTGCTATAACTCAAAAATATTTACACTATTTCAGGAGGAACTCGTTGTGAAACATACGACAATCATTCTCGCCGTTGCTATGCTGGCGCTTGCTGGCTGCCAGGATAAGCCTAAAACCGAAGCACCAACCAATCAAGCTGCGTCGCAGCAACTTCCTGCAGGTCATCCACCGGTTGGTGGTATGCCGGCGGCAGCTCCCGGACAAATGCCAAAGGACGCTGCTCATGGCGGCGGTGATCCCCATGCTGGCCTAAAGCCGATGACTATTCCCCAGGGTGTTCCAACCAAGACCGGCAAAGTCCTGCAGGTTCTGGATGGTGGGCAGTACATCTACATGGAAGTTCAGCATGATGATGGTAAAAAAGTGTGGGTTTCCGCTATGCCTATGAAGGTTGCCAAGGGAAGCCGCATCAAGTATGCAGATTCACCGGCTCTGCCGAACTTCCCCAGTAAAGCACTGAAGCGGACTTTTGACTCACTGGTTCTTACCCAGGCCGTTGAAATTCTCAAATAGTTTTACTCTGTAGGGTATAAGACGTACGAAGGGGGCGACATCGATTGATGTCGCCCCCTTCGTGTTTGGTTCCTTATCGTTGGACACCTTCCTGTGCCTGCTGGTTGTTAGGAATGCGGGTCAGGAGCTGCTGCCAGTACTGTCTCGCAGCGACGGTATCTCCCTGCTCCTCGCACAGCTCCGCCATGAGAAACCACCCCCAGGGGTGATCAGGATCATTGGTACATATGCTCTGATATAATTCTTGTGCCTGCTGCAGGCTTCCTACTTGACGTGAAGCGTCACCGGCACGCATTGCCAGAACGGGATGGTAGCCGTCACGCTCAATGCACTTGAGAAGATCCGCTGCGCTCGAGTCGTGGCGAAGTCCTATGGTTTCAGCGATCATCTTGCGATGTAAACGCTGTGCCTGCTTGCCGAGAACAAGTACGGCAGCGTCTTGGGATGTTTCAAAAAGGTCCTCTGGAATCTGATGTTTGATCAGTGCCTGTCGGTAGAGTGCGGTCCCAGGATAATATGCAAGTGGTGCTATCTGAATATCATCCGGTGCAAGCTGTTGTACCAGGGTCAGGGTTTCCTGATGATCAGTCGGTGTTTCATGAGGAATCGCTGAAATAAGATAGATGGACAGTGCGAGTCCCGCCTGCCTGATGATATTGCCAGCTTCCTGTACCAGTGTGGGGCTGCTACGTTTGTTTAGTCGCTTTAGAATTGCTGGTGAGCCGCTTTCAACCCCAAGCTGGATACATTCACATCCTGCCTGACGCATCCATGTGACGGTTTCTTGGTCAATTGCTTCTGCCCGTGATTGACAACTCCAGAAGAAGCGAACTTTGCGGTTAATGATTTCCTGGCAAAGAGCTATGGTTCGATCACGGTCTGCGGTAAAGGTGTCATCACGGAGTGATAGGTGTATCAAGCCAAATTGGTCTTGCAGGTAGGTTATTTCATCAACGACGGAGCTGACACTCCGAGCCCTGACGGAGCGCCCCCAAAACTGAGGGGATGCACAGAAATGACAGGCTGCAGGGCATCCCCGTGATGTGCTGATGTAGGTAGCCTGTTCGGCTAGGTCAATGTTGAGAGCCTCTGGAAGCCAGCGTGCAGGAAACGGTAAACGATCCAAGTCGGGTATGGGGTGGCGAGCTGGGGTGCGCACGCACGCGCCATCAGCGGCACGATAGACCAGTCCGGGGACATCATGGTACGGGAGCCCTTGTTCCAGTCGATTGACGAGCTCAAGTAGTGTTTCTTCTGCTTCACCAAGAGCCACGAGGTCAATGGCGGGTTCTAGGGTTAAAAGTTGTTCCGCACGGTGGGTGGCGTGCCCTCCCCCGATAATGATGCAGGCATTGGGGAACAGTTTTCTGAGTTGGCGTGCCCGCTCAAGTGTTTCGTGCCGATTGTGGGTCCATTGGGATAACCCGATGAGAGATGGAGGGTCGTTGCTTGTTACTGCTTGAAGCTTTTTGTGGGACATGCCGCTCAGATTGATGAGGCGG
>JBLIZM010000266.1:0-2106 GCA_048859855.1 Trichlorobacter sp. | reverse complement strand
AGGCAATGTCAGGGGGCGTATGATGGCGTTGTGCGTGCTGCGGAGTTGTTTCGCAAGCATGGCCAGAAGTTTTTGATAAATTCATCTTTCACTAAGCGAAATCAGCATGATATCGCTGCTACATTCAAGCGCGCAAAAGAGTTGGGTGCGACTGCTTGGTACATGTTCATGATTGTACCTACTGGTCGTGGTGAAGATATAATGAATGAGCTGATTAGCAAAGAAGACTATGAGGAAATTCTGGAGTGGCACTATCAGCAGGAAAAGATTGAAGATGATATTTTGATGCGCCCGACCTGTGCTCCTCATTATTATCGTTTCGTTCCTCAGCGCGCTAAAGAGGAAGGTGTTGACTTTAAACGGAGAAGCTTGACCTTTTCAACAGGTGGCGGAAAAGGATGTATTGCTGCTCAGACTATTTGCCTGATTGACTGTTTCGGTAATGTTAAGCCATGTTCCTATTTCCATCGAGTTGCTGGTAATATCAAAGATAGCTCTTTCAGAGACATCTGGGAGAATTCTGAGATATTTAAGGACCTCCGTGACTTCAAAGCATATAAGGGAAAGTGCGGATCGTGTGAGTTTATCAATGTCTGTGGTGGATGCCGGGCCAGAGCCGATGCTGTGTATGGGGACTATATGGCTGAAGAGCCTTTCTGTAACTATATTCCCCGTTCAATGTGCCCTTGATGGAGTACACTTTGCTGTTGACAGGCGACCTTAAACCGTATATAAAACACTTCTTCGCCTAGATAGCTCAGTTGGTAGAGCAGTGGACTGAAAATCCACGTGTCGCTGGTTCGACTCCGGCTCTGGGCACCATGAAATCAAGGGGTTACGTTAAATGACGTAACCCCTTTTTCGTGACGTGGTGACTGGTTCTTTCATCTTGTTCCCGCCTTGCTTGATACTCGCTGATATCGTTGAAGTTAATAGAATAGAGGGGCATGTCGTCACAAATTCTGTGAATAATTGACTCGCGGACTGATTGATTGAACACGGCAATAGAATTTGTCTGAATTTTCCTGGGAAGGTGCATTTGTGATTCGATGAATATCAGTTGCCTTTTATGACCCCATTAGTATAATCAGGATTATACTAATCGCGATTATACTAATGGGGGGTGTATGCGTTTTGTCAATCGTATAACAGAACTGGCTTTTTTAAACAAATACCACGCTCAATCTGGATTCCAATTTGTGCCACTCTATGGCCGGCGCAGGGTGGGCAAGACACGATTGATGCAGGAGTTTATCAGAGATAAGAGAGCTATCTATTTTTTGGCTGATAGTGTTACTGAAACCGAACAGCTACGCATCCTGGGCAAAGAGCTTGGTGAGTATTTCAGTGATAGCATTCTGTCAGAATCTGGTTTTCGAGATTGGCAACAGTTTTTTCGCTATCTGAAAGAAAAGTCAGCTGCTGAACGTCTAGTCATGGTGATTGACGAGTTTCCCTATCTGGTGAACGCCAACAAAGGGATATCTTCTGTCTTTCAGAAAGGGATTGATACCCACCTAAAAGAGAGCAACCTCATGCTGGTCCTGCTCGGTTCAAGCATCGGTATGATGGAGGATGAAGTCCTTTATTATAAGGCGCCACTCTATGGCAGACGGACCGGCTCCCTGGAGGTTCAGGAGATGCCGTTTTCTGCTCTGGCCGAGTTTTTCCCCCGGACAGATTTCAGCCGACGCCTGGCAGTATACAGCGTGTTTGGTTCAATTCCTGCCTACATTGAACGGATCTCTACAGACTGTGATATTCGATCCGCTATCGTAGATCATGTTCTTGATCGAGGATCGTTCCTGTACAATGAAGTCGAGTTTCTATTGCGTGAGGAGCTGAGGGAACTGCGAAATTATTTTGTTATTCTACGTGCCATTGCCCAAGGCAAGAGGAAGCTTTCTGAGATTATCAACGAGACAGGCATCGAGAAAGCTCATCTGGCCCGTTATCTTGACATACTCCGCTCTCTCGGATTTGTTGATAAAGAAATCCCGATTACCGAAAAGTATCCGGACAAGAGTAGGCTTGGTCTGTATCGTTTGCGTGATCGTTTCTTCACGTTCTGGTTCAAGTATGTGTTCCCGTATCGTAGTCGGCTTG
>JBLIZM010000265.1:0-10152 GCA_048859855.1 Trichlorobacter sp. | reverse complement strand
GGTCCATGGAATCAAGCCAGGTGCCTACCGGAAACAGTTTGGCATCCCAGCCAACACGCCGCTGGCAGCAAAGAACTATTCGGAAGCCCGCAGAAAAGCAGCCTTGGATAACAACCTTGGAGAAAAACTGGCAGAAGGACGTCAAAAACGCCTGGCATCGATTGCCAAGCGTAAGGCGGAAGCACCGCCAGTTGCTCCTAAAAAGCCAGGTACACGGGGACGTAAAAAGAAAGCCTAATCCGTTCCCTGCAGCAGATTCGTACCAGCCCGTTGGTTAGCCAGCGGGCTGGTTTTGTTTAAGGACCGTACTCAAGCGGGCATATTCTTCAATCGTCAAAGTTTCCCCCCGCCGCTTGGGATCAATACCAGCCTGATCACAAGCAGTCGCTAGCGTATGCTCTGATAGTGACAGGGTTGACCGCAGACAGTTCCACAGCGTTTTGCGGCGCATACTAAAGCCACCACGAACAACCTGCTCGAATAACGCCTGATCCTCAACAACAACCAATGACTCAGGGCGTGGCGTTAAACTAATCACGACTGAATCGACTTTGGGGGGCGGATAAAAACAGCCGGGCTTAACCAGAAACTCCCGCCTTACCTCGAACCACTGTCGAAACAGTATCGTCAGAACCCCATAGTCACTACAGTCCGGCGGTGCTGCCAGCCGCTCCCCAACTTCTTTTTGCAACATGACCACCAACCGTCGAAACAACAACCGATGTTCCAAGAATTTAAACAGAACCGGTGTAGAAATATTATAGGGGAGGTTTGCAATGACGGTGTACGGAGCCCCCTTTGCAAGCAGGGTACTAAAATCACTTTTGAGCACATCTTCTTCTACGATCTGTACCGTAGGCGTATCGTGGTATCGCTGACGATGCAGCGCAGCCAACTCCCGATCAAACTCAATTGCAATCAACCCGGCTGGCCGGCTGGCCAGTATTTCCGTGAGCGCTCCACGCCCTGGACCTATTTCGAGGACGGGATCAGATTCTCCGAGTCTGCCAGCAGCAATGATCCGTTCAATACAGTTTCGATCCGTCAAAAAGTTTTGCCCGAGGGCTTTTTTAGGGCGAGGAAGCATTGTCATACGTCACCCCCGCGAAAACCAGCCTGATCAAGTGGCCAGGTCGCCGTGGCGTCCAGTGCCAAATGATCATGATCCCCCCGTGACAAATAATACTCTGCTGCCACACCAAGCATCGCCGCATTATCCCCACACAATCCCGGTGCGGGGATAATCAGCTCGATACCGTTCTGTGCCGCCAATGCCGCCATCGCGGCACGGACACCACTGTTACATGCGACACCACCACCAAGCACCAGGCGGGTCAACCCCTCCTGTGCAAGCGCTTTTTTGGTTTTATAAACGAGGACATCGCAGACTGCCGCTTGAAACGAGGCTGCAAGATCTGCCATCTTCTGCTGATCAGTGGGGGGGCCACCGTTTTTTTGACAATAGGTATAGACCGCGGTCTTAAGTCCACTAAAACTGAAGTTGAGAGAAGCATCCTTGAGTAACGGACGGGGGAATGCTATCGCACGCCCATCACCTTCCCGGGCCAGCGCATCAAGTAATGCCCCACCAGGATAGGGAAGCCCTAGCAAACTTGCGGTCTTATCATATGCTTCCCCCACCGCATCATCAATGGTACGCCCAATGGTTGTATAGCGTCCAATTCCGTCGACACGGTAGAGATGGGTATGGCCGCCGGAGATAACCAGACCAAGATACGGAAAATGCAGCTGCTGTTCCAGGCCAGCAGCCAGCAGATGCCCCTCAAGATGATGCAGACCGACGAGTGGCTTCCGACAGGCAAAGGCAAGGCTCTTCGCCATACCAACACCAACCAGCAGTGCCCCCAGCAGCCCGGGGCCGCGGGTTACTCCAATCCCCTCAATCTCATCCAGCGTAACTTCGGCACAGCTGAGTGCCTGCTGTACCACCTGCGCAATTGACTCCAGATGGGCCCGCGAGGCGATTTCAGGGACAACACCACCATAGGGGGCGTGGAGAGCCACCTGAGAAGCAACAATACTCGACAAAACCGTTTGGCCATCCCTGACCACCGCAGCAGCGGTTTCATCACATGAACTTTCAATCGTCAGTACCAGCATTAGAGCAGGTTCGCCGCCAATTCTGCCAGTTCAGAGCGCTCCCCTTTGGTCAGGGTCACATGGGCGGCAATCGACTCCTGCTTAAACCGCTCAACCAGATAGGAAAGTCCGTTACTGGATGAGTCGACATAGGGATTATCGATCTGGTACGGGTCGCCGGTCAGGACCACTTTGGTCCCCTCACCCGCCCGGGTAATAATGGTTTTGATCTCGTGTGGTGTCAGGTTCTGGGCTTCATCAACAATCAGGTACTGGTTCGGAATAGACCGTCCCCGGATATAGGTCAGTGGCTCGATATCCAGCAGACCCATCGCCATCAATTCCTTATACCCCTTATTTCCATGCCGCTTATCTGCCTCATGGCCAGAAATCAGCAGTTCAACGTTATCAAAAATAGGCTGCATCCAGGGGGTCAGCTTTTCTTCAATATCACCGGGCAAAAATCCCAGATCTTTCCCCATCGGGAAAACCGGTCTTGAAACAAGCAGACGGTTATAGACGTTCTCCTCAGCAACCTTTTGCAGGCCAGCAGCAATGGCGAGCAGGGTTTTACCGGTGCCGGCCTTGCCAACCAGACTAACCAGCTTGATGGAGTCGTCCACCAGTGCATCGAGTGCAAACTGCTGTTCCCGGTTACGGGGATGAATACTCCAAATCCCCTCCTTAGGAATTTTGCGTACCGGGAGGACTCGTCCCTGGGGAGCATCATAGCGGCATAGCGCAGTATGATTAGGGCTGGCAGCATCGGTTAACGTAGCGTATTCATTTGGGAACAACCCTTCTGGTGCCTCAAGCCACCCCTGACCATAGAAACGATCAATCAGATCCGGCTGTATATCGACACTGCGGGCACCGGCATAGAGTTCCTGTATGTCCACCTTGTCAGACTCATAGTCCTCAGCCACCAGCCCAATGGCATCCGCTTTAATACGGAGATTGGTGTCCTTGGTAACAAAAACCACCTGATCATCGGGATGACGCTCATGGGTTACCTGGGCAATTGCCAGAATCCGGTTATCCCCTTTATCATCACGCAGGTCCTTCGGCATCCGATTCAAAGCCTGCTCTTCGCATAGCTCAACCCGCAGCAGACCACCACCCGGCATGCTGACGCCGTTAGCCAACGATCCTTTTTCACGCAGCATATCGAGTATGCGTGAGATTGAACGGGCATTTCGACCGGTCTCATTCATATCTTTCTTAAAACGGTCGATCTCTTCAATGACCGTAATCGGCACAATTATTTGGTTGTCTTGAAAACGAAACAGTGCCTGGGGATCATGCAGCAGTACATTGGTATCCAGCACAAAATATTTCATGACGTCGAACCCTTTCTAAGACAGGCTGCAATAGCCTGAGCAATATGGTCGATTTCCTGCTCACTCGAGAACCATCCCGGACTAATCCGTAAGGTTCCCAGCGGATAGCTACCGATGGTTTTATGGGCTTGAGGCGCGCAGTGCAGTCCAGCCCGTACAGCACAGTTATACTCATGATCCAGATAAAATGCCAGCACCGCCGGGTCCCATCCCTCAAAGCCGCAACTGACAACCCCCGTTCGCTCGGCGGGATGCTCCGGGCCGTAGAGCGTGGCTCCTGGCAAGATACTTAGCTGCTGACGTAAGCGCTCGCCAAGCGCATGCTCCTTGGCAGCAATTGCTGCAACACCAAGAGACTGTACAAAGGCAACACCCGCCGCAAGACCGGCGATGCCGGGTAGATTATGGGTTCCCGGTTCATACCCCTCGGGAAAGACGTCCGGCTGTTGCTCTTGATCGGACAATGTTCCGGTTCCACCGGCAAAAACAGGCTCCAGCGAAACTCCCGGAGCAACAACCAAAACACCGGTACCCTGTGGTCCCAGCAGTCCTTTATGTCCAGGTGCTGCCAGTATATCAATCCCGTCCGTAACAATATCAAGGGGAAGCACTCCTGCTGACTGCGCTGCATCCAGCATGAAACGAATTCCCCGTGCACGAGCCTGTGCCGCAACCAAACGATAGGGTTGGATTGCACCGGTGACATTAGAGACATGCGTCATGACAATCATGCGGGTTTGGTCAGTACAGGCATCCGCAATCCGGGAGGGATCGACCACTCCCTGGCGATTTGCCGGAACAACCGTCACCTTCACCTGATGGTGTCGCTCCATGTAGGCCAGAGGACGAAGCACCGAGTTGTGTTCCACGCTGGTGGTCACCACATGGTCCCCGGCCCCCAGGCTACCCATAATACCGATATTGAGAGCATGGGTAGCCGAAGCGGTAAAGACAACGCGGGAGGGATCAGGTGCTCCCATGAATGTGGCAATCTGCTCCCTCGTCTCGGTAAGTAACCGTGATGCGGCTAAGGCGCCCCGATGACTTCCTCGTCCCGAGGAAGCTCCCCCCATCCGAAGGGTTGTATCAACGGCACGGTAGACCGACTCTGGCTTTGGAAAACTGGTTGCTGCATTATCAAGATAGCATTGCTGCATAATAGGTGCATAACTCCTTAGGGCTCTATACGAAACGGTGGAGTAACGGCATACGGCTGATAGCGAAACTCCAGTGGTCCCGGCGGCTCCCCAGCCAATATACGGTGGACCAGAGTCGGATCATCACTCCCCCAAAAACTTCCCGAAGCATCAAACTGTTCACTATGACGGGCAACCACTGCAGCGCCGCCGGTATGCTGTACCATCGAACGGTAAAACCGCCCTTGAACCGTATCCAGAACCAAGGCTGTACCCCGCTCTTGCATGATCAGCACCTGTTCAATTTCAGCAGTCGTATCTTTTAAAGAGATCGCTGCCTCACGGTTCGCCGTAATACTACCTTCCCGTAGTATGCCGGAACCTCCCGTTACCGCAATACCAGCACGATTTTGAGAAAGTTGTACCTCTTCAAGCATGTACCGGCTCGTAGACAGGACGATTCCTTCCTGTGAGTTATGACTGATACGAGAGCGTTGTACCGTCACAGCGCTCTGTTCCGCTGTCAGACCAAGACGATTCTCCCGTAGGGTCGCATCGTAAATCACCACGGTACCACGCTGCATAACAATCCCACGGTCACAGCGCTTAAGCATCAAACCGTTGCTGACAACGACGGTACTGTCTATCAAGGTCATGCCATCACGGCACTGACTGACGCTACCACCCTTTATTGTCAGCTTACTTTCCTTGGCACTAATCCCCGTAATCGCACCCTCAATATGACAGAAGGACAGAATATTCTTTTTCTTGCTGGAAACGATACGAATCCCCTCCCAGTCACCAGCCTGGGGATCACTATAGGCAGCGGTCAAAAGAATCGGCTTTGCAGCCGTACCCTGAGCAAGGAGTCGCCCTGCAATGTGTACAGAACCACTGGGACGGCCCGTGGCTGCCGGCATAAACCTGATGACCGTGCCTGGTTCAATCCGCAGGGTCATTTGACGGGGGACAACCAGCACCCCTTCGACCAGTACCGTACCTTTTAAAACCAGGTCCTGGGTCAAGGTCTTGTTGCTAATGACGGTATCAGCAATGGTCAGTGGTTGCCGCGGGGTCAGCACCGTACGTGCCAAAGGTGCTTTCGAGACGCCATTCGTCACCGCACCGACCGCTGGGTCGGTAACCGCTCGATCGCTGGTTGGCAGTAGGTTTTTCTGCAAAGTCCCCTTCGGCTTGACGGGAATAGCGACTGGTAAATCAGGAAGTTGTACCGGGGCAACCGCTGGTGGCGGCGTGTCAGGCACACTAACCGCGACCGTAACCGGCTGATTTTTGAATGGGGCATCGGAGGCATGAAACAGAGCCTGACAACCACTTACCAGCATAAGTGCAGTAAACGCAGGCACAGCGCACAGGATATATCTCAGGGAAGCTCTATATGTCGGCACAGACGATCCTCTACCGTTTTCAGTGTATCGATACTTCGGCATACTAGCATACCTTTGCCCCAACATCGCTACTAATTTTGTTACCAATACCCCTAAGATCCTGACATCATGCACTCGAGATCAGGCCAACTGAAAAATCATTGACAGCACCCATATATTGTGGTTGTATCCCGACATCAACACTATATCTTGTGGTTGCACCCCTTTTCAACCATCGAGCACAACCACGAAACATCGACCAAAAACCGACACAATTGCACGCACAGTTGCGTTGATACACACTAGGCAAGGAGACACACCATGGCTGCCACCACTTCCGGACTGCCACAAGCAGGACTGACCCCCAACGCCCGTACCGTTCTTGAGAAGCGGTACCTTAAACGAGATACCAGTGGTAAAACCCTCGAAACTCCCGAGGATATGTTTCGTCGGGTAGCCGACACCATTGCCGCTCCTGACGCCACATTTAACGCCAAAGCTGATATTGCGGCATTATCCAACCGCTTCTATCAGATGATTATTAATCTGGACTTCCTTCCAAACTCACCGACCCTTATGAATGCCGGCCGCGAACTGGGACAGCTGTCTGCCTGTTTCGTACTCCCCGTTGGTGACTCAATTGAGGAAATCTTTGATGCGGTTAAATTCACCGCCATGATTCACAAGTCCGGTGGCGGCACCGGCTTCTCCTTCTCCCGTCTGCGTCCGGCCAACGACGTTGTTCTGACCACGACAGGAATCTCGAGTGGACCGATATCGTTCATGCGGGTATTTGACACCGCAACCGAGACGATTAAGCAAGGCGGCACCCGCCGTGGTGCAAACATGGGAATTCTGCGGGTTGACCACCCTGATGTCATGGATTTCATCATGTGTAAAGCCGATCAGAAGGTTTTGAATAACTTCAATATTTCTGTTGGCTTGACTGAAAAGTTTATGCAAGCAGTTGAGCGTGACGAAGAGTATGATTTACTGAATCCACGCAGCAAAAAGCCGGTTGGAAAACTAAATGCCAAAAAGGTGTTCCAACGGATTGTAACCCAGGCATGGGAAAACGGTGAGCCGGGTATTATCTTCCTCGACCGCCTGAATCGTGACAACCCAACCCCCCATGTTGGCGAGATTGAGTCAACGAACCCCTGCGGAGAGCAGCCATTACTCCCCTATGAGTCCTGTAACCTGGGCTCCATCAACCTTGGTCGATTTGTTGTCAAAGGGGCTATCGACTGGGATCGCTTGAAAACAGTCGTCCATGATGCCGTCCACTTCCTTGACAACGTTATTGAAGCAAACCGCTATCCGCTTCAGCAAATCCATGACATGACTCACGCCAACCGCAAGATTGGCCTGGGAGTTATGGGATGGGCCGACATGCTGATTCTGCTTGGTATCCCCTACAACACCAGTGAAGCGATTAAACTCGGCGCCAAGGTTATGCAGTTCATTAACGATGAAGGACATGTTGCGTCACGTCAGCTTGCTGAAACACGTGGTTCTTTCCCGAACTTCGTTGGTTCGACCTTTGAGCAAAATGGTGTTGAGCGGATGCGTAACGCAACTGTTACCACCATTGCACCGACCGGCACTATTTCAATGATCGCCAATGCATCATCCGGTGTAGAGCCACTCTTTGCCGTTTCGTATGTAAAAAATGTTATGGACGGCACCAAGCTGTATGAAGTCAACCCGATCTTTGAACAGATTGCCAAAGAGCGAGGTTTCTATTCAGAGGAGTTGCTGGAGCAGATTGCTGAACATGGTACGGTACAGGACATCCCAGAGGTTCCTGAAGATATTCGACGCGTCTTTGTAACCGCGCACGACATCACCCCGGCTGACCATGTTCACATGCAGGCTGCATTCCAGGACTTTACCGACAATGCTGTTTCAAAAACCGTTAACTTCCCGAACGAAGCCAGCATGGAAGATGTTGAGCAGGTGTATATGCTGGCATATAAGACCGGCTGTAAAGGGGTAACCATCTACCGTGATGGATCGCGCGATGAGCAGGTACTCTCCACCGCGAAGAAAGAAGAGAAAGCAGCACCGGTTACCACTCATGAGGAAGACAAACATGTCATCAAGCGTGAGCGTCCAAAGGCATTGAAGGGGTGGACCTATCAAATGCAGACCGGGTGTGGACCGCTGTATGTTACCGTCAACGAAGATAGAAATGGCTTGTTTGAGTTGTTTACCACAATGGGTAAAGCTGGCGGTTGCGCGGCTTCCCAGTGCGAAGCGATCGGACGGATGGTATCCTTAGCATGGCGCAGTGGCGTCCAAGCCCGTCAAGTTGTTAAGCAGCTCGCTGGCATTTCGTGTCATATCCCGGCAGGATTTGGTGAGTCACGAGTACTCTCCTGCTCCGATGCTGTTGCAAAGGCGATTCAGACACACATGCTTGAAAGCGGCTATGATCTCCAGGAAGAGGACATTGCAAAGCAGGAACGGGGCGCATGTCCTGAGTGTGGCGGTATTGTCGAACATGAAGGCGGCTGCATGGTTTGCCGTATCTGCGGTTACTCCGAGTGTGCATAACATTGCCAAGTCAATACTTGACAAGCAAGATGCTGTTGGGTAGATAGTAGTACCCACTGCGGGAATAACTCAGTGGTAGAGTGTCAGCTTCCCAAGCTGAAGGTCGCGGGTTCGAATCCCGTTTCCCGCTCCAAACAAATTAAGGGTTTAGGCAATTTAGCCTAAACCCTTTTGCTTTATGCGTGGCCTCTTGCGTGGCCTCATTTGGTTTTGCTTGGAGGTTTCTACACCCCCTAAATTTATGATTATCTTTAAAGGAGAATTAGACGAATATGTTCGTTATATATATTTTCGGTAACGCCGAATACCCAAATTTCTGCAAAATTGGATACGACAGCAACTGGCCGAAGCCAAGTGAGAAGGCAAAGAAAACAATTCGCTTTGAACAGGCAAGGTCGCATAATCCTCGGAACATCCTCATTCACGGCATTTGGGAGTTTGAAACCAAGGAAAGCATGAAAACAGCAGAGAAAACAATCCATGACGCCCTTCGTTCATACAGAAGAACAGAAACTCATGGGAAAGAATGGTTTGATTTATCACCCGTCGATGCAATAAAAATCGCTATCGCATCAAGAGCAGTTGGAACTCAACCCATTCAAACCTCAATACCTATAACCAAAGACCGAGAAAGACCCTATGACGATTGGCGTGAACCAAGCGATCTGTATAAAGGTGAAGTGTACAAGCGAATCCTTTGGGTGTTCCAAGAAGATAGCCCAGAAAATCGAATAAAGGTTATTCATTCACCTCTATACGATACTTGTTACAAGTACGGCTTCACATACAATCCATTTCCAGTATTCCTTGTCGCGGCATACCACCACCCTACCTCTCCACCAGGCCCTGCAATGGAATTAAGAAGTGGCAATATCCATGTGGAGAATTGCTGGCAGTCGATTATCTCAGACAAAATCTATGGCCCCGGACTTGAAGCAACGAATGTTGGTTGGTTAAACAGGAATGCAACTCTTGATTGGGTGAGAGAGCAGGCATTATCCAGCGGCTTAGTTGCATATGACCTACTGCAACCGAAACCAGGGTGTGTTATGCCCGTAGACGCTCAGATGTCCAACAATATCAAATATGGTGAGACATGGCTCAAACGAGTGAAGCAAGCTTGAATCAGAGAGAACTAATTTGTCCGTTATCGTAAACCCATATTTCAAGCCAACCTTGGAACACAAGCTAGCGCTGGAAGCTAACCTGAAAGCTCAGATGGAAAAGAACGGGGAAACTCTTGGCCGCCTTGATAGGATGCGGCTTTCTGAAATGATTGCTGAGGACGCAGTTAAGGCACTATTTAAACCGATTGAAGGCAGATATATTGATGCAAATACAATCAAGAACAATCAACCTGGATATGACTTCTTGGTAGACAATTCAATTCGGGTTCAGGTCAAAGGGAATACCTTTGTTGAGTGCGTACAATGGTTACATAAAGGCAAAGATCCAAACCTCGCATGTCTTCGATATGACGTAATTATTGTTGTTGATATTGGAGTAGTCCTGAAGAATGATTTCGGGAAATTAGCGAAACACAACATCGAGACAAAGGAGTTTGTTGATTTCTATGTCATACCAATCGATAAGATGCTAGAATATTTACAGGAATAGATCGGAAGAGCA
>JBLIZM010000264.1:0-3801 GCA_048859855.1 Trichlorobacter sp. | reverse complement strand
ATAACTCCCAGACCGTCACTTTACGTAGAGTCACGTTTTGTGGATCAAAACTCTCTGCATGCAGCATCATCCGGTCAAACTTAAACCATATATTCGTAAGCTTAAACAGGGTGCCACGATCCTGCTTCTTGATTTTTATTTTTTCAATATAGTCCATCTGCTTGTAGCTTGACGGAATAACCAGCTCGGCATTCAAAAACATCACCACACTGACCAGCGCTCCGCCAACAACGACTGGTGCAGCAAGACGGGCAATACTGACACCGCAGCTACGCATCGCCGTCAGTTCACTACTACGTGAGAGTGCCCCCAACGCCAGAATAGTTGCCATCAAGACCGCAAACCCAGCGGTATTATCAAACATCTCCGGGAGCTTCAGCAGGAAGTAGCCTGCCATATCGATGCCACTGACACCACTACGGCTAAATCGGCTGAATTTTTCCAGTACATCGATTACCAGGTACGTGACCATAAACCCGGCCTGGCAAACGGCATACATACGGAGCCAGGTCGTCAACAAATAGCGGTCAAGGATACGTATTTTCATGCCGCGCTCCCCACTTTCGACCAGGGAAGCGGCCGTTCAGCAACCCGTATCCATATGAGTAAAACTGCGCAGGCCAAAAAAAGAAGGTTCGGCGTCCAAACCGCGAGACCAACAGGAAGCACACCACGCTCTGCAATGCTCTTACAGAATGAAAGGAGTAGGTAATATCCTAACAGAACCACAATGCTGACAGTAAATCCGGCACTCTTACCTGAACGTTGACGGGTAATACCGAGCGGAATAGCCACCAGACCAAAAATGATAACCGCACTGGGAAAGGCAAAACGACTATGAAGTTCAGTTGCAGCTTTATACCGCTTAAAAGGTTCAAGACCCGGTTGATGTAGAACTGTAAGCAGCTCAGACACGGTACGCTCAGAGTCTGAGAGTGTTGGCGAGGATGATCGTACGTCCTGCATCGTTAAGGTATACTGCGAAAAAGCCACCACCTGATAGCCGTCAGTTCGAGAGGCATGGATACTCCCTTGTTCTAACAGTATTCGGGTATCCAACTGTTTATCGCTTGCAGGAATGATAACACCATGATCAGCAAAAATAGTGAGGGGACGCCGTTCATCACGACTATCGTGAATCATCACCTTACGCATAGCCCGGCTCGCCTCATCATATTGATCCACGTAAATGACCAACCCCGGCAGATCATCACGGAACATTTGTGCACGGACTGCACCAGCTATTGTCCGTTTAGCGAGGGACCTCGTCTGGCTCTTAAGTTCAATATTAGCAGCGGGCACGAGATAGAGGCTGATGGAGAGTGTAATCAGCGCAATCGGGAGAGCAACCTGCAGTACCGGTATCACAAGACGCGCAAGACTAATTCCACAGGAGCGAATAACCGTCAGCTCGTTGTCAGCTGACATCCGGCTGAAAGTAACCAGAACAGCCAAGAGCAACGCCATCGGGATCGTTAGGACAAGATAACCGGGAAGGAGGGTTCCTATCAGGTATGCAACTTCACCAAGCGGCACACCATTCGATACAATCATCTCCAGAAGCTTGGAAATCTTCCCCATCAATAATACCAGGGTAAAAACAACCACGCCAAGGCTGAAGGTTGCGATAATTTCCCGGCGTAGGTATCGTGAGATGGTTGGAAGATTCATGATAGTCGTATGATACCCGATGTCGTGCACCCTGTAAAGCAAACGGGGGGATGGTTTCCCATCCCCCCGTAATCAATCAGCCAAAAGAAAAACTAGGCTTTCCACTGTCCATGCAGGTTGCAATACTCACGGGCAACCAGTTCCTTCGCAGTAACGCAGAAGGTAGCTTCAGGAGCCTGACCTGGCTCAAGATACTTACGCATAACAGTACCATCAGCAATCAGCTCAATCCACTGAATATAGTGCTTCTCTTCCATTGGGTGGCTCACTTCACCAACTTTAACGGTGACCGTACCATTTCCAACTTCGATAACCGGCACATGCTTCTCTTTCGCTGCGTCAACAGTGTTCTCAACCAGTTGAACCATGTTCTCACCACAGCAAACCAGCGGAGCACCGCCACCAACCATAATTTCTGCAATATTACCGCAGTGTGTACATTTGTAAACTTCAAGACGCTTCGGCATTGACTTTCTCCTTTACGGGATAATTACGACTGTATTGGTCAACTATACACCGAAGACCCCCGTTTGTAAATTACCAGTTTTCACCCAACAGTTCAAAATGTGCTTTCGGATGTGCGCAGGCTGGGCAAAGCTCCGGCGCATTCTTGTTACTATGGAGATAGCCACAGTTACGGCAACGCCAAACAACAATCTCTTCACGGGCAAAAACCCTACCTGCCTCAATGTTGGCAAGCAGATCCCGAAAACGTTTTTCATGCTGTTTCTCTGCCACTGAGATACAGTTCCAAACCGCTGCAATTTCAGCGAACCCTTCTTCTTTGGCCTTGGCAGCGAACATCGGATACAAATCACTATGCTCTTCATGCTCACCACAGGCTGATGCCAGAAGATTCTCTGCAGTGGAGCCGATTACCCCTGCAGGGAAACATGCGGTAATCTCAAGCTCACCACCTTCAAGAAACGAGAAGAAACGCTTGGCGTGCTCCTTTTCCTGATTAGCGGTTTCTTCGAAAATATCGGCAATCTGGACATACCCATCCTTGCGGGCTTGGCCAGCAAAATAGGTATAACGCATCCGTGCCTGGCTTTCACCGGCAAATGACTTAAGCAGGTTCTTCTCGGTTTCTGTTCCTTTAACTGATTTTCCCATCACTGAACTCCTTTCTAAATAAGAATAATTCTTACTATCATTCTTTAGATGTCGACGTCAATACTTTTTGATAGCACATGTAGGTCTAGATGCATAAGATTAAAATTTATTGATGTTTCTCTCTATCGGTGTTATTGATAACAGAAATCAACTTCAGGAGCCTAATACATGTCATATCGTCGTACACTGTTTGCAGCCCTACTGAGTCTCACCATAACCAGTAGTTATGCCGTTGCAGGCCAACCACTTTCAACTGAAGATGCGGGTGTTGTCGAACGGGGACACCTGGAAATCGAAGTAAATGGTACTATCATGAAAGACCGCGAGACCATTGATGGCTCGCTAAAGAAAAAATCTTCCTCCCTACTGGAAACCAAACTCAGCACCGGTATCAACAGCGACACCGGAATAGCCATGATACTGCCGTATACGATTACCGCACATGATAACGGAGTTGCTAGTGACGGATTCGGTGATATAACGCTGGAACTCAAAAAATATCTCGGAGACTTTTCAGGGGTACACCTTGCGGTTAAGCCATCGGTAACACTTGCAACCGGTGCCGATAGGATAAGTGAGCATCACACCCAACTGGGGGGAACACTCATCGCGAGTAAAAATCTATTGAATGATGTGGTTGCGCTACACCTCAACCTTGGTGTTCGCCATGCAACCTACGCTGAAGATGACGGTAGCAAAAACCGTACTATCTGGAGTAGCTCAGTGGCAATCGAAGGTGACGCTTCTAAAAATCTCACCCTCGCCGCTGAAATAGGTAACAGTCGTAAAGAGTCTGACACTGATAATCACAACCCCGCCTTCGCTATGGTGGGTGGTCGATATGCCGTTACTGAGATGGTTTCTCTTTCTGCAGGGGTCAGAATGGGACTCACCACAAACGAAGATGATATACGGTTGTTATATGGCATGATTGTTCGTTTCTAGTAGCCATATTCATACAATATCGCCCCTGCTAGAGTCCTCTAACAGGGGCGATAGTTTTAAGATCGGAAG
>JBLIZM010000263.1:0-2625 GCA_048859855.1 Trichlorobacter sp. | reverse complement strand
ATACCAGAAAAAGAGCTTGTACGAATAATCATTGGCTCAATGAGATTTATTGTAACAAAATGGAGACTTTCTAATTATTCATTCAGTCTTTTGGAAGAAGGTCTGTTTATGCTCGATTGTCTTAAAAAGCTTATAGTTCCAGTGCCTGCTCAGGAATGAATAATTTCTTTAGTACTTTATGCCTTCTTAACGAAGGATGATTTGAGCTGCATCGCCCCAATCCCATCGAGCTTACAGTCAATATCATGATCACCGTCGACGAGGCGGATATTTTTTGCCTTGGTACCGACCTTAACCACCAGTGATGAACCTTTTACCTTTAAGTCTTTAATAACGGTCACGCTGTCGCCATCATTAAGCTCTGTGCCAAAGGCATCACGAACAACCTTTTTGTCATCGGCTGCTGTTTCAGAGGCCGGTGACCATTCGTTACCACATTCTGGGCAAACGAATAGTGTACCGTCTTCGTAGGTATAGGGTGATGTACAGGCAGGGCATGGGGGAAATTCGCTCATAGGGTTCCTTCGATCTAATCGGTAGTATATGGGTACCTCTCATATCTACGCTCAAAAAGCAAATGGCTCTCGATAATGAATGATTTTGATCAGTGAAGCATCACCTGTTTGACCGCACGTGACCACTCTTGATAGCGAGCGTTAGCCTGTATCTGCTCAAGTTTCGGCTGGAAGATCTTTCCAGTAGACCCTGCAAAGGGAAGCTTCTCATACAACCAGTAACCGGTTGCCAATCCGGCAAGTAGTGCCGCTCCTAATGCTGTGGTCTCATTAATGGCGGAACGTATTACTGGGATTCCCAGCATGTCAGCCTGCATCTGCATGAGCAGGTCATTGACAGAAGCACCGCCATCAACACGTATGGTTGTGAGCGCATCACCGGTATCATGCTCAATAGCTCGTACAAGATCAACGGTTTGTAAGGCGATACTTTCCAGCGTTGCCCGAACGATATGGGCTGCGGTGGTACTTCTGGTGAGTCCGGTTATAGAGCCTCTGGCATATGGGTCCCAGTATGGGGCACCGAGTCCAGTGAAGGCAGGAACTACGGTGACCCCGTTGGAGTCTGTGACAGATTGTGCCATTGGTTCTACATCGGCCGACGAGCGGATGATCCCCAACCCATCCCGTAACCATTGGATAGCCGAGCCTGCCACAAAGACACTTCCCTCAAGTGCGTACTGTATCTGGTCATCAATTTTTAGTGCAACGGTTGTCAAAAGACGATTTTTTGAGAAGACTGGCTTGCAACCGGTATGGGCAAGCATGAAACAGCCCGTTCCATAGGTGTTTTTGCTCTGTCCGGTGGTGACGCATCCCTGGCCAAACAAGGCCGCCTGCTGATCACCTGCCATTGCTGCTATAGGGATTGGTTGCTCGAACAGACTGCTGTCCGTATGGCCATACACAGCGCTGGAGTCAACGATGGTGGGGAGCATGTTTTTCGGGATGGTCAGTATGTCCAGAAGCTCTTCATCCCAGGTTCCGGTATGAATGTTACACATGAGGGTTCGTGAAGCATTGGTTAGGTCAGTATAGTGCTGCTTTCCGCCGGTAAGGTTCCAGAGTAACCAGCTGTCAATGGTGCCAAACAGAAGTTCACCCTGTTCGGCACGCTGGCGCGCACCGGGAATCGTGTCAAGAATCCAAACGAGTTTGGTCGCTGAAAAATAAGGGTCGAGCAGGAGTCCGGTACGTTCCCTGAATAGCGGTTCGTACCCTTGTTGCTTGAGTGTTTCACACATGGGGGCGGTTCGTCGGTCTTGCCAAACA
This sequence comes from Trichlorobacter sp., assembly GCA_048859855.1. Taxonomy (GTDB): domain Bacteria; phylum Desulfobacterota; class Desulfuromonadia; order Geobacterales; family Pseudopelobacteraceae; genus Trichlorobacter. The sequence continues at coordinate 838 of JBLIZM010000263.1, read as the reverse complement.
ATAGCATGGTAGATTGGTTTCCCGGATTGCCGGTCCCAGACAATGGTCGTTTCTCTCTGATTGGTTATTCCGATGGCACAGATATCTGCAGCGGTTAGTCCTGCTTGATCAAGTACGTCCTGCGCAACCTGCAGCTGGGTGTTGTATATCTCGGTACCATCTTGCTCAACCCAACCATCGGATGGATACAGCATATTAATCTCTTGTTGGGCAACAGAGCATATGACCGCTTGACGGTCGAATAAAATCGCACGAGAACTGGTGGTTCCTTGATCCATGGCGAGTATATAGCGCATGTTATTACCTCAATACGTGAAAATCATAATGATATAGTGCGAAAATAGCCAAATGGCATCAACGTATTACAATACGAGGCGGGAGCGCAATCGTCAGGGAGACAAAATACCACATTGATAGTGCCAAGGTAAATATGTCGAATAATCAGCGTTGATCAATCCGTTAGTAGGCTGCTTCGGCGCGGAATTCTTAATTGAGTATCAACTATGCTCAACAACCATTCGTAATTACCAGTAGCGCTCTATTTCGATAGGAGGGATTCCGTAGGAGTCATCCCCGCTTAAATACTTGCTTGATGAACAGTCTAATTTCGCACTCATCTTCTAGTACCATTTAATGGTAGAGTTTTGGCCGTATCGCAAGAATCAAAAGAATGCCATTTGAATGACATAGTGGTTCAATTGGGATGACAATATAAACGACAGGAGGCAATTAGTATATGATTCCGGGAAAACTGCAGGAAATTCTAAAGCAGGATGGGGTGGTCGCAATTGCTACGCAGGGTGAGGATGGCCCACATATGGTTAATACCTGGAACAGT
>JBLIZM010000262.1:0-2533 GCA_048859855.1 Trichlorobacter sp. | reverse complement strand
TGAAGCGTGGGAGGAGCCTCATGTGACACCTGAGCTCCGTGCTGATGCGGTGTATGGACTACCGGAATGCTAGCGGAGCCAGATTGCCGGTGCTAGGCTGGTGGCAAACCCGGGGTGTTATCCAACGAGTGTTATTCTTGGGTTGACGCCGCTCCTACAAGCAGGTCTCATAGACCCGGCCGGTATTATTGTTGATGCCAAGTCAGGGACAAGTGGAGCAGGGCGGGGTGCTAAGCTCGATTCCCTCTACTGTGAGGTTAATGAGTCATTTAAGGCCTATGGGGTCGGTGGAGTACATAGGCACATCCCTGAGATTGAGCAGGAACTATCGGTGCAGGCAGGAACGTCGGTTACCCTGACCTTTACGCCGCACCTTGTTCCGATGGACCGGGGTATATTGTCAACCATCTATGCGACGCCAGTCAAAAAGACCAGTACAGAGGAACTGATTGAATGCCTTGGTGCATACTATGCTGACGAGTTCTTTGTCCGGGTCCTCCCCAAAGGGCAATTCCCCGCTACTGGCTATGTACGAGGTTCAAACTGCTGTGATATCGGTGTGACACTGGATGAGCGAACCGGACGGGTCATTGTTGTTTCCGCCATTGACAATCTGGTTAAAGGAGCCTCGGGACAGGCTATTCAGAATATGAACCTGATGGTTGGTTTTGCTGAACAGACGGGCCTTGAGGGGATTGCCCTCTACCCCTAATGCGCCATCTGCCAACAACAGCAGCTGAGGCAGCCGCACGTGGATGGTCTGAGCTTGACATCATATTAGTGACCGGTGATGCCTATATTGACCATCCCGCTTTTGGTGTCCCCCTGTTGGGGCGCTGGCTTGAACAGCATGGCTTTCGGGTTGGTATCATTGCGCAGCCTGACTGGCGTTCATGCGAGGCATTTACGGTTCTAGGACGTCCTCGCCTGTTTTTTGGTGTCTCTGCCGGGGCGATGGATTCGATGGTTGCCCATTATACCCCCCGCAAAAAGCTTCGCCATGATGATGCCTATACTCCTGGTGGCCAGCATGGGGCACGTCCAAACCGGGCAAGTATCATCTACACTTCCAAGGTGAAAGAGGCTTTTCGTGGTGTGCCGGTGGTACTGGGGGGGCTTGAGGCTTCTTTGCGGCGTCTTGCCCACTATGACTATTGGGATGACCGGGTCAGGCGGTCCCTTTTGCTGGACGCTAAAGCGGATTTGTTACTGTATGGCATGGGGGAGCGATCTATTCTCGAGCTTGCCCGCCGGCTTGATGCTGGCAACGCCATGACAACAATCCGCGATATTCCCGGTATGGTCTATGTATGTGGTAGTTCTGATGTGCCACAGGATGCCTTGGAAGTCCCGGGGTATGAACAGGTTGTCTCTGACCGGGATGCGTATCGCCGCGCTTTTGTTGCGGTTGAACGGGAGCAGTGCCACGGTGCTGGTCATACTATTGTGCAGCGGCATGGTGAGCGGGCAGTAGTCTGTACGCCACCGTCTCCACCACTTGATACGGAAGAGCTTGATCTATGCTATGCGCTTCCCTATACCCGGGAGCCGTATCCGGGGTATCAGGAACGGATTCCGGCCTTTGACCAGATTAAAACATCAATTACCAGCCACCGCGGATGTTTTGGTGGCTGTTCTTTCTGTGCCATAACCTATCATCAAGGAAAACTGGTTCAGTCCCGCTCATTGGCTTCCGTGCGGGATGAAGTCAAGGTGTTGACGGGTAAGAGTTGGTTTCGTGGGAGCCTGAGTGATGTTGGTGGGCCGACTGCTAATATGTATCGTAGTCACTGCGGGGCTCCAGATCAGGGGGCCGGATGCCGACGACCGAGCTGTCTTTCTCCCTCTCGTTGTCCACGTTTGGTTGTTGATGACCGACATGCTGCAGCGATGTTGGAACACGTACGGACGATTCCACGGGTAACCCATTGTGCGGTTGCTTCTGGTATTCGGCACGACCTCTTGACTGAACAGCCAGCATATTATCGGCAGCTGATTAGCCACCATATTGGCGGCCTGTTGAAAATTGCTCCTGAGCATCTGGTTGATCGGGTTACCGCACTTATGCGAAAGCCAGGTCAGCAAGTGACTCGTGAGTTTCTTGAGCGATTTCGAGAGGACATTCGTCAGATGGGACGGCGATATGGCATTGTTCCCTATCTGATATCTGGTCACCCCGGCTGTACCGTTGATGACATGCTTGAGCTTGCCGGTGCCTTAGCGTCTCTTGGACTTGCTGCTGAGCAGGTGCAGGAATTCACACCGACACCCGGAACAGCCGCCACCTGTATGTACTATACCGGACTTGACCTCAAAACAGGTGCTCCCCTACATGTGGCACGCAGCGATCGCGAAAAGATACTTCAGAAGGCGATTATGTTGTGCCATATTCCTGAAGAGCGTACCCGGGCTATCCGGCTGTTGCGTGATATAGGGCGAGAAGAGCTCGTCGCTCGCCTTCCCCGCCCCTCCGGAGGGGGACCGCGTACACCACCTAAAAGAAAAGCCCGCTAAGTGCGGGCTTCTCTTTTGA
>JBLIZM010000261.1:0-2105 GCA_048859855.1 Trichlorobacter sp. | reverse complement strand
TTACAAGAGCATTTTTATTGGCGACCCGACCAAAAGTCTTGCTGATGGCGGTGGGGCCAAGGGCATTTATTTCTCCCTGCAGCGTGACACCGTTCCTTGGCAGGATTTGGCCAATGGCGGCTTTAAGAATATGCAGGCTGGTGGAACAGCAAACTTCGCGGCCTATCAACAAGACGGAAAAACCATCTACCCCTTTATGGTTGCGTTGTATGACGCGCTGCGTGGTACCCCGCGTGTAGATACTTGCGTCGGAGGTTCCGGATGTTGAAATCGATTACGTCACTTGCGGCCTGTGCCGTAGTCGCCTGGAGTAATCTGGCGCTCAGCATGGAGGAGCTGAGTGAGACGGAGCTGGGCAAGATCAGCGGGGCCGGGGTCGGTTTTTTTGTCGATAACTTTCTCTATGATCAGGCTGGTGCTACGGCACAGATCGGTGGGTTGAAGGACTCAGCCGGGAATGCTGTAAATATCAACATCACCAAGGGGTATATCAAAGGCGAGGGCAGTTCGCGCGGGGTGAATGATGTGGTGGCCAATGTGGGGTCTCCCGCCCATCCCTTTATCCTCGATGTGGCAACTTCCGGTGAAGTTCCGACTTTGCCGACTGGTAAGCAGGCTCTGCGTCTGCGGACGCCAACCTACACCGATCCGCTCAATGACACTCGCCAGTACGGCCTGTGGTCGTTCTATCAGGGGTGTGTCTACGGTGAGGCGGGCTGTGCATCCGCTAATACGGCCGTCACCAATATCAATGCGGAAATTCAGGCGCTTACGGCCAGTAAGAATGCTCTGGTTACCAAGTATTCCAATAATTTTGTGGCGCTGAAGTCGGGAATCAATACTGACATGCAGGCCGTCAATACCCAGCAGGCGAATGTTAATACGGAGCGAACTCAGGTTGCTGCTGCTTATAACAGTATGGAGGCTGCCTATCAGAATGCTCCTGCTACTTGGAGCATCTATAGAAAGCCGGAACTCGGTCAAAAATATGATTGCGGCTTTTGCATCTGGCCCACCCCTAGCAGTATCACAACCTATAATTCGAGGGTGGACTCATGGAATAACGAGCAGCAACAGTTATCGGCCGCGCAGCAAGCGTTGAGTCAGGCCTGGGCAAAAACGGATGCCAACGGTGTTACTTTGAATCAGCGAGTGGTGGACTACGAGTTGTTTGTTTCGCTTTGTGGAATCCAGAGCGGAAGCTCAACGACGTGTACCTCCGGAAGCATCGCCGATGGCGAGTCCAACAAGATTGTTGTCAACGGCGTTGCCGTAGCCCTGAATAACGGCGGGCAGCGGGTCAAGGGCCTGGATCTAGGCCTGGAGACTCAGTTCAGCCTGCCCAGCTATGCCTACGATGCCAATGGCGTGCGTGCTGCCAGCCCGACCACGCGCAACGACTTTTTCAACCTCTATGTGGAGGGGCTGACGTTGCACGGCTCCTATCTCAACCTTTGGGGCGGTGCTTCGGGTATGCAGGGCGAGGCCGATCTGCAGCTCTTCATCAACCGTATTGCTCTGGATGGCTGTCAACCGGGCACGTGCACGGACGCCAACCGCGCCATCGTCAAGAACGTCTATATGGATCTGAGCCTGGGGCACGCGACCTATCAGCCGCTGACGTTCAAGATGGACTCGCGGGGCGAGGTCAACCTCTCGCTGCAGGGGCCGACCTGGAGCAACTATCAGGCGTTCTACCAGAATGTTCCCAAGAGCACGATTGCCATCGGCAATGTGAGCTTTGGCAATGGTGCCGGCAATGCGCCCACCAATGTCGGTGCTCAGATCGTGCAGGGGATGCGCATCGATTATCTGGACTTCAAGTCCACCAGTCTGCCGCGCTGAGGTATGGCTATGAACAAATGGTTATTGCTGTTGGCAGCGTTGCTTGCATCAGGCGCGCAGGCCGAGTTGCGTGGCCTGGATGACGCCGATCTGGCTGAGGTCAACGGTCAGGCGGGGATGAGCCTGAGTGCCAATCTGCGCTTCAACAAGAACCCGGCCAATACCCGTGGTAATGTGAACGGAGCCACTGGCGGATGTGGCACGCGGATCGCACTCAACTTCCACGGCGGTCCCGGGTTTCTGGTCGTCGACAATAGATC
>JBLIZM010000260.1:0-3646 GCA_048859855.1 Trichlorobacter sp. | reverse complement strand
GTCAGACTTAACGGTCAGGAACTCCTGCAGTGCGTAAGAACAACCGTACGCCTCCATAGCCCAGACCTCCATCTCACCCAGACGCTGACCACCGAACTGGGCTTTACCACCCAGCGGCTGCTGGGTGACCAGTGAGTATGGTCCGATTGAACGGGCGTGAATCTTATCATCAACCAAGTGGTGCAGCTTCAGTACGTACATAACCCCGACGGTAACCTTATTGGTGAATGGCTCACCGGTCCGTCCGTCATAGAGGGTAACCTGACCATTGGTCGCGAAACCGGCCTTGGTCAGCAGTTCCTTAATCTTTGGCTCGCCAGCTCCTTCGAAGACCGGTGATGCCATCGGCACCCCACGGCTCAAACGACGAGCGACCAGAAGCAACTCATCACGGTCCATGGCGTCAAGCTGTGCCGACAGGACCTCATTGTCATAAATGCTTCTGATGAAGGCACGCAGGTTTTCCGGGGAGGTTTGCTCCTCGATCATCTGCTGTATCTTCCAACCAAGCCCCTTGGCAGCCCAACCGAGGTGGGTTTCAAGGATCTGTCCGACGTTCATACGGGATGGAACGCCGAGTGGGTTCAGAACGATCTCAACCGGACGACCGTCTTCCATGTATGGCATGTCCTCTTCCGGAAGAATCCGGGAGACAACACCCTTGTTTCCGTGACGGCCGGCCATCTTGTCACCGACCTGCAGCTTACGCTTGATCGCAACATAGACTTTGACCATCTTGATAACGCCTGGTGGTAGATCATCACCACGACGCAGCTTCTGAATCTTATCGTCAAAGACGGCATGAATCAGCTCAAGTTGCTCATCAAGCTTCATCATGACTTCATGGACCCGCTCTTCGTCACCATCGGTAACCGAGATGGTTTTCCAACGGTCCATCGGCAGCCCTTCGAGCAGCTCGTCAGTGATTTTCTTCCCTTTTGCCAGAACGACGACACCGTCACGGTCTTCAATCCGGGCGGCCGCGGTCTTACCGACCAACATCCGCTTGATTTTATCCCGGGCGGAATCGAGGATAATCCGCTTCTCGTCCTGCTCATCCTTACGGAGCTTATCCTCTTCGTTCTTCTCAATCTGTGCGGTCCGCGCGTCTTTGTCATTCCCCTTACGTGAGAAGACCTTGGCACCGATAACGGTCCCTTCAACACCCGGCGGTACTGTCAGTGAGGTGTCACGGACATCGCCCGCTTTCTCACCGAAAATCGCCCGCAGCAGTTTTTCCTCAGGGGAAAGCTGTGTTTCACCCTTCGGTGTGATCTTACCAACCATGATGTCGCCGGCTTTAACCTCAGCACCGATCCGGATGATACCGGACTCGTCCAGGTCTTTCAGCGCCTCGTCTCCGAGGTTCGGGATATCAGCGGTAATCTCTTCCTTGCCCAGCTTGGTGTCACGGGCAATACACTCGAATTCCTCAATATGAATCGAGGTGTACCGGTCATCCTTGGTCAGACGCTCGGATACCAGAATCGAGTCCTCGAAGTTGTAGCCGCCCCATGGCATGAACGCGACGACAACGTTTTGGCCTAATGCCAGCTCACCCATGTCGGTTGACGGGCCGTCGGCAATGACATCACCACGCTTAACCTTGTCACCGACCTTAACAACCGGCTTCTGGTTAATACAGGTGTTCTGGTTGGAACGGGAGAACTTGATCAGGTTGTAAATATCAACACCGGTACCTGACTCATCGGTTTCCTGCTCATCGATTTTGACAACAATCCGTCCGGCATCAACCGCATCAACCACACCGGTATGGCGGGCGATAACGGAAACACCGGAGTCCTTGGCAACAATCCGCTCCATACCGGTTCCGACCAGCGGAGAGTCGGCACGCAACAGCGGTACTGCCTGACGCTGCATGTTCGATCCCATCAGGGCCCGGTTTGCGTCGTCATTCTCAAGGAATGGAATCAGCGCCGCAGCAACGGAAACCAGCTGCTTTGGTGCAACGTCCATCAAATTGATCTCTTCACGATGAACCAGTACGAACTCACCACTCTTCCGGGCGGAGACATACTCGTTCAGGAACATTCCCTGCTCATCAACCAGGGCGTTCGCCTGGGCGATGGCATGTCCTTCCTCTTCCAGAGCCGAGAAGAACTTGACTTCACTGGTAACCTTGCCCTCACGGACGACCCGGTACGGGGTTTCAACAAAGCCATGCTCGTTAATCCGTGCATAGGTTGAAAGGGATGCAATCAAACCGATGTTCGGACCTTCCGGCGTTTCAATCGGACAGACCCGACCATAGTGAGTCGGGTGAACGTCCCGGACTTCGAAGCCGGCACGCTCACGGGTCAGACCACCTGGTCCGAGGGCCGACAGACGACGCTTGTGGGTTACTTCCGAAAGCGGGTTGGTCTGGTCCATGAACTGGGACAGCTGTGACGAACCGAAGAACTCCTTAACAACCGCTGATACCGGCTTGGAGTTAATCAGGTCGTGCGGCATCATGTTTTCAACTTCCTGCAGTGACATCCGCTCCTTGATGGCACGCTCCATCCGGACCAGACCGATACGATACTGGTTCTCGAGCAGCTCACCAACAGCACGTACCCGACGATTGCCGAGGTGGTCGATGTCATCAATGGTGCCACGACCGTTTTTCAGTTCGATCAGATAATGAACGATCTCGAGGATGTCGTTCTTGGTGCAGGCATTAATATCGTCACCATAGCCAAGCTCAAGCAGCATACGGTTACGGCGGATTGATTCAATACGGCGGCGACCTTCGTCATACCCGGCCTGCTCAATCGCGTCGGACAGCTTGATATACGCGTCGCTGAGCTCTACCCCTTCTTGCAGCTCACGGGTAAAGAACTCGGCATCAGCCATGCGAATGTTCAGCTCCTCAAGGAACTGCTCCAAGGTCCGCTCGCTGATATGGCCATCGTGCTTCTTCAGTGCCTTTTGCAGCTCCGTGGAGAAACCGGCCATCAGCGCACGATCGAGCGGGCGTACGCCAGCTGCGATGGTGGTGAACAGACGGGTGGCATCACCCATCTCCTGGGGAGTAACCATGGTCGGACCGTTCAGGACGGTACAGTCCGGCAGCACTTTCAATCCCAGCTTGAAGTTCAGCTTCAAACGGCCAACCGCTGACAGATCATACCGCTCTGGGTTGAAGAACAGATTGTCGAACAGTGCCAACGAGCTTTTCAGGGTTGGTGGATCACCAGGACGCAAACGACGGTAAATCTCAATCAGCGCCTCGTCAGCGGTTGAGATTTTGTCGGCAAGCAGCGTGTCTCTGAAAGAGGAGGTGATATTCAGGCCATCGATAAACAGCAGGCTAAATTCTTTAACCCCTTTGAGCTTCAACTCAGTCAGGGTGTCCTCGGTCAGCTCTTGATTACACTCAAGCAGGACTTCACCGGTAGTTGGATCGATGATATCGCGTGACGCATAGCGACCAACAACCCCTTCGATGGTGGTCGGGATACGCTCAACCCCGTGTTCAATCAACTTTTTGATTGATGCCTTGGTGAATTTACGGTTCGCCTTAACGATAACCTCACCCTTGGCATCAACGATATCGGTATTCGCTTTTTGGAGCGAGAGCAGTTCCGGCTCAATCCCCTTACTCAGGCGTTCGCCTTCGATGAAGATTTGCTCGCTCTTGTAA
>JBLIZM010000259.1:0-3116 GCA_048859855.1 Trichlorobacter sp. | reverse complement strand
ACCAAAATGCATCTGGCTGAGACACACTACATTCTGGGGCACTATCAGCAGGCCATCACTCTATGGTCTGGAATTCTCACTACCCTCGATGACACGCAAAAAAAACGAGCTACTGAGCGTATTAGTGCCATTGAAACCGGTAAACTGCCACGGGTACCGGTTGTTGACTACCTTACGGCCCTCTCGGTAGCATTCGAGCAGCATCAGGAAGGATCTTTTTATGAAGCGGCTGCTATTGTAGAAGACGTGCTGCTCGATGAAGAGTTCCGCGTACAATTCCCGCTAGCCGGAGTCTATACCTTCCTTGAACAGTGCTACCGAGCGGTCAACATGACCGATAAGGCTGATGCCCTGAAAGGATGTTGCTAGTGTTAGGCCTGTCATCAGGTGACTGGTTCTTTTGTGCTGTCATTCTGGCTGTCATCGGTGTATGCGTATTTTTGAGTGGAATGGGAAAGTCATAATACGTGATGCATCAGCTCCCCGACAGCGTGTCTGATCATCGTACCCATCAGATGGTTTTACTAACGGGTCTGTACTTGTTCCTGTGTGTTATGACGATTACAAGCTATGGACAGCCAATACCGGTCATGGGAATAATGTTGGAGCATGGTCGGGCAGAAGTTTTTATTGCGATAGACAGCCTTATCACACTGTATCTATTCTTAGGGCTTTGGAAGCGACAAGTAATTACGTGGCATCTGCTACTAGCTTATAATCTGTTCGAAGTTATCAACATTAGCATAAACCTTTGGAAGCTAGATCATCTGGTCTTAGAGCGGGTTTTAGAGCGGAGTGTCGATCCCCAAGGATTACTGTTAAGCAACATATCAACCATAGTACTCATAGGGTGGGTTAGCCGGATGATCTGGTTACAGCGACCACAGTTTTGCAATCGCTCTCCCTACCTGTTTTAAGTTCCGCGTCAGGTGATATCATGGGCAAGATACTACTAATAGATGATGATCCAGCCTTCACCAGGATTCTGAGTGAATATATCGATGAGCAATACCCTTTGCTTGAGGTAGAAACTTGCAACAACCCACTCGAGGCACTTACTGCGATTAAACGCAATCCATATGACCTTATACTGATTGACTTCGAGATGCCTACCCTCGACGGACGTAAGATTATGCAGTTTGCCGTGCAATCAGGGGTTAGCAAAAATCGCATTGTCATACTCTCCAGTCGCGATGCAGACTTCCTGCATGAGCAATGCCCAATGGGGAGCTGCCTCGCCGTATTGAACAAACATGAGGTAAAGCAAAAAGCGGTACTTGATATGATGTTTAACGCCCTGAATCAGAAGGCGGGGCAGGACTCCTAATCATGCATCACCTGTTCTTAACAGGAGTGGTGCTCTTGGTCATTGTACTGCTCCTCCGCAGAAAAGTCTCAATGGCTATTGTAATGCCGGTAGGAACTGTATTACTGGCCATTCTCTATCGTATTCACCCAATTGACGCCTTCCATAGCGTCATTCGCGGCCTCACCTCGCCAAAATCACTTGAGATGACTATTACCCTAGCCCTCACTATGGTCATGGAATACCGCCTGCGTACCAGTGGCATGCTTCGTCGTATGGTTGCGTCACTCTCAACAGCCATACCAAACAAACGAGTTGTCCTTGCGGCCCTTCCAGCGGTTATCGGCATGCTTCCCTCACCGGGTGGCGCTGTCTTCTCCGCCCCGATGGTCGCTGAAGCATCCGACAACACCCACGCCTCACCAGAGCAAAAAGCACTGATCAATTATTGGTATCGACATATCTGGGAATATGTATCCCCCCTCTACCCCGGCATCATTTTGGCCTCCGGCCTTACGGGACTATCAACACAGACGCTCTTCTGGACACATCTTCCCTTTAGTATTGCCGTTATTGCTATTGGAGCACTGTACTGTTTTTCTGGAATTCGCTCTGATAATACGCACGAAACCATTCAGGCAAGAATGAAGGCCTTTAGTAGTTTTTTATATACTTCCGCACCAATTTTCTTTTCACTACTGCTCGTTGTAGCCAGTAACATTAGCCCAGCAGTAGCACTCTGCTTCGGCGTTTTCCTGCTACTCATTATGCATAGGCCCTCCCTTCGGGACCTGACAGACATTATTATTCACAGCCTTTCCCTAAAGGCACTGGTTATGGTTGTCGGTATAATGGTTTTTCAAGATATGCTGCAGGTCACGGGAGCCGTTGCCGGTATTGCTGATTTTTTTAGCCAATCAGGACTACCGGTCGTTTTTATTATACTAGTCGTTCCGCTTTTCGCAGGACTGCTGACCGGTCTCACCGTTGGATACATCGGCATAACCTTTCCGCTACTCATTCCATTAATGGGCGAGGGGGGGAGCCTCATCTGGCTGGAAGCCCTTGCCTTTGCCAGTGGGTTTATGGGGGTTATGCTTTCCCCGGTCCACCTCTGTCTGGTTCTCACGCGGGAATATTTTCAAGCGGATACCGCCATTGTCTTCAAGCGGCTGATACCACCTTCTCTGGCAGTACTCACCGCAGCCCTTATCCCCTATTTGCTTTATCGATAACGAGTACAGACAACAGCCATGCCAAAGAAAAAGCCTACCAAATCCTTTAATGATGCTTTTGCGCTTCTGAAAACGTTCTCCCCTATCAGTAAAACCGAGAAAGAGATCACTGCCAGCGCAAAACAGACCACCCAACCCCCCTCTGGGCAGGATCACGATCGACGTCTCTTTGAACAAGCGATGCAAGGAGTCATACCATTCGGCGTGCCATCCCAACAGGATAGGCGGGGAGTCACATCTCAACCTGCGGATAGCAAAGCCCACCAGAAGCAAGATCCTCCCCAACAAACAAGCCCAAGCCTTAAACAACAAGTACAAGAGCGGAACACTTTTTTAAAAGCGGTCCAAGGGCTTTCGATTACAACACAGTTCAAAGATCATATTCCGGAACAACACGATCGCGTCCTCTCCGGTAATAGACTCAAACAGGTGCAGCGGGGTATTATCTCATTAGAGCGCCAGCTTGACCTTCACGGGCTTACCCGCGATGACGCGCTCCAGGCACTAGAGCAGTTCGTGCGGTCAGCTCAGAGGCTTGGCACGAAAGCAGCTCTTATTATCACCGGTAAAGGGAA
>JBLIZM010000258.1:0-4926 GCA_048859855.1 Trichlorobacter sp. | reverse complement strand
TCTGTTGCGATTATGATTGATGCATATTTAGAGTTGTATAACTCAATTAGGTAAAATGCGTAAACACCAATTAACCCTCCTGAATTCAAGTTGTAAGTGCAACTTTGCTGGGTAGTATATGTGGATAAGCTGCGGTAGTATCAGCGCCACCTAGACTCCCCAGTCAAAGGAGCACTGATGAGACGCTACACACAGCTTACCCACGTTCAAAGATACCAGATTTATGCGCTAAAGAAAGCAGGAGTTTCTCAAACGCAGATTGCCATGGTGATTGGTGTGCATAAATCAACTATCAGCCGAGAGCTCCGTCGTAATACCGGAGGACGAGGCTACCGCCCAAAGCAGGCTGATCTGCTCGCACACCATCGTGCCTCTAAACGCCACGCAACGAGGATTAGCGAAGCAACCTGGGGCACAATTGAGTCCTTGTTACGCCAAGACTGGAGTCCCGAACAGATTAGCGGGCGTCTTAAAAGAGACGGAGAAGCTACAGTGAGCCATGAGTGGATTTACCAGTACGTTCTAAAAGATAAGCGATCTGGTGGCACCCTCTATAGGCACCTGCGATGTAAGAGAAAGCGTAAAAAGCGTTATGGCAGCCATGAGCGACGTGGGCGCATTCCAGATCAAGTCCGTATTAGTGAGCGACCTGCTGTAGTAGATGAGCGATCGCGACTGGGTGATTGGGAGCTAGACACCATTATAGGCGCTCATCATAAGCAAGCGATTGTTTCTTTGACTGAACGTAAAGGGCGTTTTGCCTTAATAGCCAAGGTTGAACGGAAGACAGCAGACAACGTTAATGCAGCTGTACAATCACTCCTGGAGCCCTATACTGACTTTGTCCATACCATTACTTCTGATAATGGGCGAGAATTTGCAGGGTTTAAACAGATAGCAGCAGAAACGCATGCTGAGTACTATTTTGCTGATCCCTATGCTTCATGGCAACGTGGTACCAATGAAAACACAAACGGACTGATCAGGCAGTATTTTCCCAAAAAATGTGACTTCCGTACCATAACCGATGACCAGATTCAGGAAGCGATGGACAAGCTGAACAATAGGCCAAGAAAATGTCTGGGATTTAGAACACCCAATGAAGTATTCTTAGAAGCACAGACTGTTGCACTTACAAATTGAACCTAGACAGCAGGTATTTTGGAGGAAATGCACGATGACTACAAAATCAAATAAAACCAGTCCATTAACACAGGCACTGCTTGAAACGGCCACCGATATGCATGACATTGGTACTCTGGGTAAGGGTACCTATGAAAAAATCACTATGCGACACTTGGGAACAAAAAAGCCGGAGATTGAACCGCTATCAGCAGAAGAAATCCGCAAAATACGCGAACAAGCCCATATGAGCCAATCTGTATTCGCACACTACCTCAACGTGACGGTTGGGTACATATCCCAATTAGAACGCGGAGCTAAACGCCCCACCGGTGCAGCTCTCATGCTATTGAATGTTATCAACCGTAAGGGGATCGAAGCGATTCTGTAATAAGATCAGGATAGGATTGTCAACGAGAAGAGATTTGATTAGCATGTGGACTTTAGACTGTAAAACTTCCACAGTGCCAAGCGGCTTAAGGCGCAATGCATTTAAGGCAGAACATATATTCATTGAAATTTATATTCTTTTGGTACGACACAATATCCTTTAATAGTAGTCTAAGGCCAGACGGCAACATCTTTTAAATTTAGGCTCTCGCTGCTGTTGCTGGTTCACGTGACTTCACAATCACCGACTATCTAACGCTCCGCATTGTCAATAGATACTAAAGAAGGTTTGAATCACCCCTACGCTCTATGTACCCCCGAATTACGCTGGTAGGTGCGTCGACCAGCGTACTGCAATAACTACTGAAACAGCTCCTCAAAACTAAATTCACAATCAGATATGGTATCTGCTCTTACAAAGAACACGCTGTAAGATTTAACAAAGAAAACATGGGTTCTGTACAAATTGGTTCGCCACAACCACCTTGTTTTGCTCGTTTTTATCAATTAAAGCCATAAAGACTCCACAACAAAGCGTCTCAAATCAATATATTGACAAACGCTGTTTTAAATGATAGCACCAAGAAAACTATGTCACTGATACAGCAGTATGCATCCAAGCGGTACGGCATAACGCACACAAGGAGGTAAGACTCATGAGTATCGAATTCGAAGCACTTAAGACCAGCACAATGCGAGGGGCCTCAACCTTTATGCGCCCAACCCAGAGCTTTCAGGAACAGGTCAGCATTAATGATCCTGCTGTTCTGGTTATGACGGATTTGAGTAAGGTATCACTGATTGTTGCAAGGCCATTCGCCTCGATGGAAACCGCAAACGCCAAGATGATCCGCTACGGAGTTCGGACCCTACTCGTCCTTGACACTAATGACCATGTAGCCGGTATTCTGACGGCAAATGACATCCTCGGCGAGAAACCAACCCGCTTCATCCAGAACATGGGTGGCACGCATGCTGACATCATGGTGCGTGACCTAATGACCCCTCAACGGGAATTGCAAGTCATGCGCATTCAGGATGTCCGCACTGCAACGGTTGGCCACATTGTTGCCACTTTAAAAAAATCCGGCAAGCAGCACGGCATCGTTGTCGACGAAAATGCCGATGGAACTCAAGCCGTCTGCGGCATTTTCTCCACAACCCAGATTGCCCGCCAACTAGGGACCAAAGTGTCTCAACTCCTTGAGAACATCACGGTAATCGACTAGTCACGGTATTGCAGACCGAAAAAACGGGGAGGACCATTTGGTCTCTCCCCGTTTTTTAGTATACATGCAACATTAGATGGGCTAACAACCCAACGACTACGAGAAGCTCAAAACCCGTGGTTCAACAGGAGCCGTCTCTTTAGGAGCAGGCTGCTCTTTTGGAACACCAAACGGCATCTGGGCAATCAGTTTCCACTGTGATGGCAACTCCCACTGCTCTGCAACCGCCTGATCAATCAGAGGGTTGTAGTGCTGCAGACTGCATCCCCATCCTTCTGCTTCCAGTCCGGTCCAAACAATATACTGCACCATTGCAGAAGACTGATTTGACCAAACCGGAAAGTTATCCGCATAGAGAGGGAATTTCTCCTGAAGCCCCGTAACGACATCCTGGTCTTCAAAGAACAATACCGTCCCATGACCTGCCTCAAAGCAGCCTTCAATCTTTTCCTTGGTTGCCGCAAACCCATCTGCGGGCAGTATGTTTTTAAGAATATTTTTTGTAATCTCCCAGAGACGCCGATGCTGATCACCGAACAGAACAACCAAACGACCACTTTGCGAGTTAAAAGCTGATGGCCCTTGACGTACCGCTTCCCGTACCAACTCCATAACCCGCTCATCACTGGTTATCTGACCGTCCCCAAGCGCATAATAACTGCGGCGCTCTGTTACCGCATCCCAGAATGATTTCGACATACCGTGCCTCCTTACAACAATTCGTGATCAAATACTACATGCTCTAGCCATCCTAATAACGCCAGCCGAGGATATCGTCAACATTTTTTACTATTATGCTCAAGTTTAAGGTCCGCTTAAGGATGAGTGGCAAAGCGCTTGACATTCAAATAATCATCCGCTATAAGATAAATCTTTGTTGACGTACCTTTTTGGCTGCTTAGCTCAGCTGGCTAGAGCAAGCGACTCATATTCGCTAGGTCCGGGGTTCGAGTCCCTGAGCAGCCACCAATTATAAAAAAATGGCTAATCATTTAAATGGTTAGCCATTTTTTATCAAATCAACTCAATCCCTATAGACATTACCAGAACGGCAACATGGGCTGTTTACGTACTTTTTCTTTTGTGCTTTACAGGAAGCATCTCCTGCAAAAGAATCAGAATACAGCCCTGTAATTTTTCATAAAAGTAATACTGAACATCCTTTCGCTCACCACCACGTATTACGCTCACTCGTTATACCAACGACCATTTTTTAGATGCCAATCTCGGCAAAACCGCTTGTCTGGCGGAACGCATGTTGTTATGGTGCCTGTAGCTGTTTCGCCATTTAAACAGAGAGCACCAGTACCTGCCATCAGGAAGGATACTCCCTATGTCCGCCATGAGTGCACCCCTTGAGCGTTGCTATCACGACCTTCTTGTTCAACACCCCAGCGAACCCGAGTTTCATCAAGCTGTTTATGAAGTACTGCATACGGTTAATTTGGTCGCTGAGCGTTCCCCCCACTATTATGAAGCCCGCATCCCTGAACTGCTCTTAGCACCGGAACGGCAGATTATTTTCCGGGTTCCCTGGCTGGACGACCAAAATCGTCCCCAGATTAACCAGGGGTTTCGCGTGGAGTTCAATAGCGCTCTTGGTCCCTATAAAGGGGGGCTCCGCTTCCATCCCTCCGTTAACCTCGGGATCATCAAGTTCCTTGGCTTCGAACAGACCCTTAAAAATGCCCTGACCGGTATCGGGATTGGCGGGGCAAAGGGTGGCTCTGACTTTGATCCAAAAGGGCGCTCCGATGCCGAGGTGCTGCGCTTTTGCCAGAGCTTCATGACCGAGCTGTATCGTCATATCGGCGAGCAGACTGATATTCCGGCCGGTGATATCGGCGTCGGCCAACGCGAGATCGGCTACCTGTTCGGACAGTACCGCCGGATCACCAATCGCTGGGAAGCCGGCGTGCTGACCGGCAAAGGGATTAGTTGGGGCGGCTCTCAGGTTCGTCCCCAGGCAACCGGCTACGGCACAGTCTATTTCTTACAGGAAGCGCTGAAGTTGAAACATACTGATGTTGATGGGCGGACCTGTATCGTTTCAGGAGCCGGTAACGTCGCGCTCTACACCCTTGAAAAACTAACCCAATCCGGTGGGCACTGTGTTGCCTGCTCCGACTCCGATGGTGTGTTGTATCATCCTGCCGGTCTCGACCTTCCCCTGCTCAAACAATTA
>JBLIZM010000257.1:0-2045 GCA_048859855.1 Trichlorobacter sp. | reverse complement strand
TAGTGAAGGGAGAGCGGTTCGGGAGGGGTGATGTTTGAACCGGCACGAATGACGGCTGTTGAAGCTTCTGGACCTGAGTGTGCGGGTTTCGGTTGAGCGACCGGTTTAAAGAAGCTGACGTTTACTCCATGTCGTTCCATCGCTCGGACCATCCCGAGACTCACGGAGGTGACGCCTACACCGGAGCCAATCGGGATAAGCATAATAGTGCGTGCCACTGGTGTATCCCCTAGTTGATTAACATTCTGGCTGAAGTTGCAAAAGGGCCACTCTGGTTGAGTGGCCCAAGTATTCTACTCTCTTAGAATCAGGCTTCCACCAATTCCAATGCATCGTTTGCAATTACCCATTCCTCATTGGTAGGGATTACCATTGCAATGGTGCTGTCTGGAGCTGTAATGATGCCTTGCTTGCCAAAGCGGGCGTTAAGGTTTGCGTTGTTGTCGATCTTGAAGCCAAGCAAACCCAGCCGATTCAGGGTCATTTCACGGATTGGCGCTGAGTTTTCACCTATGCCGCCGGTAAAAACAACCGCATCCAGTCGACCATCCAGCGCAGCTGTATAACTGGCGATAGATTTGGCCAGACGGTAGCAATAGAGCTCCATGGCGCGCTTGGCTGCCGGGTCAGTGGCGTAATTATCTTCAACAAAACGGCAATCGCTGGTCACTTCCGTTAGCCCCAGTAAGCCGGATTCTTTGGTTAACATGGTATGGATCTTGTCCAGGCTCATGCCCAGCGTGTCGTGCAGGTGGAAGATGATGGCTGGATCGATATCACCGCAACGCGTACCCATGAGAAGCCCTTCCAGAGGCGTCATGCCCATGGACGTATCTACTGATTTACCATTCTTGATGGCGCAGACGGAGCCACCATTGCCCAGATGGCAGTTGATAATATTCAAGCTATCGTGTGCCTTACCCAGCAATTCCGCAGCCTTGAGAGAGATGTAGTAGTGGCTGGTTCCGTGCATACCGTAACGGCGGATACCTTGTTCCTTGTACATCTTGTAGGGCAGCCCGTAGAGAAAGGCATGTTCCGGCATACTTTGGTGGAAGGCGGTATCAAACACCGCAACATTGGGTAATCCGGGAAAGGCTTGTTGAGCGGCTTCTATACCGACAATGTGGGCGGGATTATGCAGGGGGGCCAGAGAGATGCACTCCTTGATGCCGGCTAGCACGTCATCGTTGATCACCACTGATTGGGTAAACTTCTCGCCGCCATGAACGACGCGATGTCCAACTGCAACCAGTTTCTCAATCAATTCTGGCTTCTGAGCCAACAGGTCATGAACAATGTAACCCAGCGCTTCTTTGTGGGCTGCTCCCTGGCCAAGCTCGGCACTTCCTTTGTTACCATCCCATTTCCATTTGATTCTTGCCTCTTCCAGATGCAGACATTCTGCCAGCCCGGAGAGTTTTTCATCGCCATCTACGGCATCAATAATGGCGAATTTGAGTGATGAACTGCCACAGTTAAGGACCAGGACCAGCTTGTTGCTCATTCGTAGTAAATCCTATGTAACTTTATTTAGCATTGGTTCAGGCAGAAAACGGACATTTCCACCAAACATAACGTATGCTTAGAACTAGAGGTTGTGTCACTGCTGCGACACTCCCTGCCAGCTAAGCTGACTAGAGTGACGGCCACCAGTGCTGGTGTTGCAGAAATGTTAAATTTCAGGCTGGCATAGCATAAGGCTTGTGATAAAAATAACAAACTAAATCTATGTTACAGAGAGTTTCCAGATGCTATTTCGGCGTGGAGGGGTGTGATGAACGATTATGTAAGCGTATTGAAGAGCGGACAGCGTTATCTGCACCTCTGGCCTCGGGAACGCTCGTTGTTTGCCATATTTCCTGAGAGCCGGGTTGTGCTGGCGCTTGAGTGGGCTGTCAGAGTTGTGCCGGCGATCATTTTTTGCACTCTTTTTTTACAGATGCAGGTTGGACATCCCTCTTTATGGCCTGTGGTCTGCTCTACCTCATTGGTAATGCTGTTACTGGTTTTCCAGGGCTATTACTGGTTGGGAATACGCGCCG
>JBLIZM010000256.1:0-7306 GCA_048859855.1 Trichlorobacter sp. | reverse complement strand
GGTTCCAGCATCAACGACCTGAAGCGCCTCGTTGCAAAGCAGGCTGCACCGATGAAGCTTACCATTCTGGAACAGTTTCATGATCATCCCGGCTATATCAGTGCTATTGCCGACCGAATTCGTCAGGCTTGTTCCAAACTGGAGCAGCCGGAACAGGCAACCATCCTGTTCTCTGCACACTCCCTTCCCCAATCATTTATTGATAACGGTGACCCCTACCTTGAGCAGGTCATGAAAACTGTTGGGCTGGTCATGGCGCAGATACCATCAATCCCCCATCATATCGGCTTCCAGTCCAAAGCTGGCCCAGTTGCGTGGCTTGAACCTTCAACTGAACACCAGCTTAAAACGCTTGGAGAAGCAGGATGTACTAATTTGGTGGTCGTTCCGATTTCCTTCGTGTCTGACCATATTGAGACACTTCATGAAATTGATATCGAATACCGGGAGTTAGCGCATCTTTCCGGCATTCGTTCCTTCGTCCGGACAGAATCATTAAATGACCATCCGGACTTTATTGCCTGTTTGGCTGACCTCGTTCAGTCGGTGCTGTAGAAAATCTTCATAATCCTTCACATCCTCTCCATGAGTTCTTTGCATCGCGGTGGTAGTATCACATCATCCCGGATAGGACTACCGGACATATTGAGGACCACGAAGGAGGATACACGTATGAAACGCAATCGTACTATGATGCTGGCAGGAGTCGCCGGTGCACTTACCCTAGCTGGAAGCGCACTCGCATTTCCAGGTATGCATGGTGGACCGGGTCAGGGTGGTGGCAACTGTTGTTCGCAACCAATGTGCTGCGACCAACAACCAGAGATGACCGCTGCCCACAAAGCTTTCATCAAAGAGACGCTTCCGCTGCGCAAAGAGATGATGGAAAAGCGTCTTGCAATCCAGAAAGAGTTCAGCGAGGATAAACCTGATCAAACCAAGATTACGGCCCTTCGCAAAGAAATGATGGAGTTGCGCAAAAAAATGATGGACGCCCGTGCAAAAGCAGGACTGCCTATGGGCAAGATGGGCCCCAAAGGGCGTATGCAACAGGGCGGCCGCAACGGTGGCATGAATGGCTGCGGCCAGTGTTGGTAGCCTAAAACCGATATCCCGGAGCCGACAAGGTCGGCTCCGGATGAGGCTGAACCATGAAGATTCGCATACCGATTACCGTAACCTGTACCATACTCGCACTCGCCACCACAGCAGCAGCTGACTGGCCATGGGGTGAAGGGCGCCCCCGGCAGTGGGGTTCCAACAAGGAATGCTGTCCTCCCCCCTATGGTGCGTATTGCGCCAAACAACACTGCGACCAATATGGGCGCCGCCAACCGCTTAAAACCCGTCAAGATGCAATTGAACGGCTCCAAAGTTTTTTCCAGGTTCCATTGCAACAGGTCAAAATCAGTGATGAGTCTCGTTTTTGGTATCTTGCCGATATTCTCGCCCCCTCCGGCACAACACGGGAACAGGTACTGATTGACAAGCGGACTGGCCGAATCAGGTCTATCCGCTAAGGGAGCGTTCCATGCGTGCACCGGTCCTGTTAGTAGAAGATGACATCAAGATTGCCCGAATTATCAAGGCGTATCTAGAAGGAGCTGACTTTCGAGTCTGCCATGCATTGTCTGCGAGCGAGGCCCGTCAATTTTTTGCCCATGAAACCCCGCTGGCTGTTATTCTGGACCTTGGCTTGCCTGACAGCCCTGGTGAGGAACTCTGTCAAGAGTTCAAAGACTCCATCGATATTCCGGTCTTGATGGTCACGGCAAAATCGTCTGAAGACGAGCGTATTGCCGGCTTCGCGCTTGGAGCTGATGACTATCTCGTCAAACCGGCTTCCCCTCGTGAGCTGGTCTACCGCCTCAAAGCAATTCTAAAGCGCTACGGCCTTACTAGCGGAGGTGGGCAACTCTCCTTTAACCAGGGTGCCATTGTAATAGACACCTTGAAGCATACCGTCATACACCAAGGACGCCCCTGTGATATTACTCCTTCCGAATTCAAGCTTCTGGTTATGCTTGCCAGTGCACCTGGGCGGGCCTTCACCCGCGATGAACTCGTATCACGCGCACTTGGCTATCAATGTGAGGGATATGATCGAACCATCGACACTCACATTAAAAACCTGCGACAAAAACTGGAGGATGACAACCGGAACCCTACACTGATCAAGACAGTGTATGGGGTAGGCTATCTCTTTACTGGAGCCCCCGATGCGGTTCACCCTGCAGCGTAAGATTACCATTTTACTCATCTCCGTTGCCTGTCTCGGGCTGACGACCGCTGTTCTGATAAAGCAGTTGATTGTCAACGACTTCAAATCATTTGCAGACGGAAGACTGATCGACCGGGTCTATCAGGTACAAGCCGTTCTGGAACGCCATTACCGCAACCAAGGACACTGGCAACCAGAGCAAGTCCGCGATGACCTGACCTGGGTTGCACTGAGCGGTTTTGATGCCGAGGTCTATGGTAAAGACAACCGGTTAATCGCCTCAACGATGCAGCTAACATCAAATTCGCTTGGTGGCCTACAGTCACTGGGGAATCAGGCCCACTTACCACGCCCCGCAACCGATGCCGAATGGCAGGACTTTCCTCTCTTCTCAGCAGGAGAACAGATCGGCAGGCTTGCTCTTCGATTTCCCTCTTTTCCGAATGAGCTCCTCTTTATTCATGCCGCAAATCGCTTTCTGGTCATCGCAATCATTGTTGTTGGGGGGCTTACTATTGTTATTAGTCTCCTGGCAGCCCGTAAATTGACCCGACCACTGTCAGCTTTGACCATAGCGGTTGATGCCCTCGCCGATGGCAGACCGGCTCCCCTCACCATTGCCAAGGGTCACCAGGACGAAATAGCATTACTTGGACGGCGTTTTAATGAAATGGCAGAGCGTATTCTGCTCCAGGAGGAGCTCCGTAAACAGGTGGTTTCTAATGCTGCCCATGAATTACGGACCCCGCTGATGATTCTACGGGGAGAGCTAGAAGGGATGCTTGATGGCGTACTTCCGACGACCCCAGAAGCGCTTCAGTCGCTGCATGATGAAACAGTTCGACTTGCACGACTCCTTGATGGTGTTGATGAATTGACACGGGCACAGCAAGCCAGTCAAAGCCTAAAGCGACAACCCCTTGCTCTCTACCAGACCATACGTCAGGTTATCGACCGTTTTGAGCGGGTTCTACAAGAACAGCATATTACGGTATCCCTGCACGGTGAAAGCGGACTGATACTTGAGGCTGATCCAGACCGCTTAACCCAGATCATGACGAATCTTATTTCGAATGCCATCAAAGCGATGCCCCACGGTGGATCTCTTGACATCATACTCTCATCGACGCACAATACCTGCCTGATAGAAGTACTTGATAGTGGCACCGGCATCCCGACTGAGTTACTTCCTGCATTGTTTGAACGGTTCACAAAGGGATTTTCAGGTGGTCTTGGTCTGGGTCTGGCAATTACCAAGGAACTGGTTCAGGCGCACGGTGGATCGATAACAGCAGGAAATAGAGAAAACGGCGGGAGTTGGTTTGCCCTGACCCTGCCACGACATCACGTGAGGTAATCATGGCAACAACTGAAGAACTCCAAAAATGGGCATCAGAACAAAAATGTCTCCGTGCTGTTGATGCGCTCAGAAAACATGCCTTTACAGCAGAATTTTTTGAAACGGCGTCAGGTGCCCGTGATTATATCCTTTCCCACGCCAGTGATGCGCAGTCGATCGGCTTTGGCGGGTCAATGACCGTTGCGGCACTAAATCTTCAAGAACCGTTACGCGAACAAGGATAAACGATACTTAATCATAGTGCAGCCGGACTAACACCAGAACAAAAACTCGAAGTCATGCGCGCGCAACTGACAAGTGACCTCTTCCTCTCTGGCTGCAATGCTATAACCTTGAATGGCGAGTTGATTAATATCGACGCAACCGGTAATCGGGTTGCTGCCATGCTATTCGGCCCCCGCCGTGTTATTCTGGTCGCCGGACGTAATAAGCTGGTCGATGGCAGTATCGAACAAGCGATGCTTCGGGTACATCAGTCAGCAACCCCACCAAACGCAAAACGCCTGTCGTTCAACACTCCCTTTTGCAGTACCGGCTTCTGTAGTGATTGTAATGCGCCTGACCGGCTCTGCCGGGTTACAACGGTTATCGACCGTCGGCCCCGCTTAACTGACGTCCATGTTATTCTCATTAACGAGGACCTCGGCTTCTAATAAGACCCCCTAAGTCCTACAGATTCCTATTTACCTCGCCAAGGGAGTTTGGCATAGTACAAATTAAGTATCCTTCATTTGTATGTGTCATCTCCTGCCGTATGGCAGTACGTTCACAAGGAGTCATCGGTATGAAAACTCGTCTAAAACTGCTTGTCATGCTGGGGATTATAGTAATCTCAGCCTGTGCCGTAACCGTTGCCGCATCACCAACAGGCTCACCGGTTTTCCCGGTCAATAAGACCCTTTTCCCTTACTACCCCTCCCTGATTGGCTATGAAAAGAGCGCGGCCACCTTTACCGAGCCAGAAACCTGCGCCGGTTGCCACCAGGATAAGTATGATGAATGGCATGGCTCATTACACAGTCTTGCCTTTGTTGACCCGGTCTACCAAGGGGAGATGAATAAAGCCTATAAAGCAGTGGGCAAGGACATTGTCCGTCAGTGTGTTAGCTGCCATTCTCCTGCTGGAACGGTAACCGGCGAAGTAACCGGTCCAGGCCTTAAAGGACTCTCTCCACTGGCTAAAGCCGGGGTTTCGTGTGACACCTGTCATTCAGTCAATGCGCTCAATCATTGTAAAACACCGAGCAAAGAACCAGAGAATGGCTCTCTCGTCCTAAAACCGGGACATGACTCCAAAGACGGGGCTGTCCTGGTCAAGCGCTCATCACAAACACCACGTGAGGGATGTGGCGGCGGTTTCCATAACTGCGAAAAGACCGATTTCCACAACAAAGCTGACTTATGTGCATCCTGTCACCAGGTCTATCATTACGACAAACATTATCCACTCGAGGCAACCTATCTGGAGTGGAAACATAGTCCCTATGCACAAAAAAATATCCACTGCCAGGATTGCCACATGGTTGATCATGCAACCTTTGTCCGCAGTGCAGACACCATGACAAAACCGACCCGTACGGAATATCGTCACTATTTCAACGGCGCAAATTATCTCGTGTACTTCTTAGCCTCTGAAGCTGCTAAGAAGGCCGGTGACACCGCACAGGCTAAACGTTTGATGAATCAGTATGACATGGCGGTTAAACGTCTCCAAAAAGCAGCTGAGCTCGAGGTAACGCCAGTTTACCAAAACAAGACACTCACCGAAGTCAAGGTACGGGTAAAAAACATCAGGGCAGGACACAACCTCCCGACCTCACTGACTAACGTTCGCCAGATGTGGCTCGAGGTATCGGTTAAGGATGCCAAAGGGAAGGTTCTGGTGAAAAGTGGTCACCTTGACCCAAGTGGGACAGTGACTGCGAATACTCGTATGTTTAACTCAGATGGCATGGGAGATGACATGCACTTTGCCATCGACCCGTGGGTGGTTACTGCATTCTCAAGTCATGAGACTATCCCCCCAAAAGGATTTAAGGATAGCTATTTCGGCGTAGCACTCCCTAAAGGGAGCAAGCAGGTTCAGGTTGAAGTAAAACTACGCTATCGCCAGGCTGACCAGAAGGTAGCTGAAGCCCTGTTGGCTGCTGTTCCCAAGGATATTGACTTGGCGAAAGAATATGGCGTCACTAAAGTACCGACCCTACCCGTTGTTGATATGGTACAGGCAACAAAGACCTTTTCTTCACGTCAGTAGTGTTTGCAGCACACTCGCTAATGCGCTCCTCAGTCTTCCTGGGGAGCGCATTAGCGTCTCGTCTGTAACCGCAAATTTTCTTGACCGTTGCAGTCTAGTACCTTTATAGTTAATGCATGAAGATTTTCGGGAGGTTAGTCAGATGAGACTGTCCACAAAGAGCCGTTATGGGTTACGCGCCTTGTTTGACATCGCCTACCACCACGGTACCAGCCCTGCCCAGATTCAGTATATTTCCCGCCGTCAACAGATTTCACCACGCTATCTCGAGCAGATTTTTCAGAATCTCAAGCGCGCCGGTATCCTTAAGAGTAAACGAGGACCGCAAGGCGGCTACACTCTTGCCCGTAAGCCGGATCAGATTACCGTCCTTGAAATTATCACCGCGACAGAACAGGATACCCTCGTTGTTGACTGTACCGGAAAGACCAAGAAAAAAACGAAGTTGAAGGCTGAATGCCCTTTTGAAGGAAGTTGCGTCACCCAGTCTGTTTGGAGTGAAGCACACGATTTACTGGCGGAATTATTCGGATCACTAACCCTGCAGACCCTCTGTGATCGAGGTAAACAGCTTGGTGTCACGTGCGACCTTGAAGCACTCCAACACCCCCAAAAGTAACCATAACTATAACCTGTTTACGCAGATTAAGCGCTGCCTTCACCAACACGGAAGCGGCGTTGTTTTACTTTCAGGTGGTGTTGATTCAGCCTTAGTGGCAGCTGTACTCATGCACTGTTTTCCTACGACTGCTCAGGCAGTTACAGTCACTGCTGGGTATCATCTCCCACTGGATCATGACGATGCTACAAATGTGGCCTTAGGCCTCGGCATCCCTCACCGAATCATTGCCATGCCGCAGTCCCTCACCCTCGCAATACAAAAAAATCATACGTCACGCTGTTATTACTGCAAAAAAGGGATGCTCGCCTTGGTAGCCGAGCAATCCCCCTCTAACACGACACTCTATGATGGCAGCACTGCAGATGATATGACCCGTCAGCGTCCCGGCCAGCGGGCGTTACGGGAATACGACGTATGCAGCCCACTTGCCCTATGCGGCATTACAAAACCACAGATTCGAAGCTTGGCACGAGAACTTGGTCTTTCAATCTGGAACAAGCCGTCAGAGAGCTGCGCCCTTACGCGCTTTCCGAATCATTTCACAGTGCGAGATAAGGACATCCAACGAGTAGCTGCCGCTGAGGCTGCGTTACGCACACTCGGCATCAGCGCCCTACGATTACGTCCGTCTGGAAGTCGCGCCAGATTAGAGCTCAGCGCCATTGACGCAGAAAAGTTCACCAATGCTGCACAGTCTGCGCCCTTTACAACGGCACTGAGACACTTTGGATTTCATCAGATTGAGCTAATTCGCCCCTACCGACAGTTTTTCTAGTCAAAAGTAAAAGCCGATGGACATGCCGCCACCGATCGTCGGCGTACTATCAGTTAGTCCGGTCATCAGAT
>JBLIZM010000255.1:0-10399 GCA_048859855.1 Trichlorobacter sp. | reverse complement strand
TGTACCTGACGAACGGTCAGGAGTTCATCGAGGGTAATTCCAAAGGTTCGCGCCAGTAGGCTTCGATTTCCTTCGACAGCGTGTGGTGTGTCATCAGTATTCGTCCCGAGGTTAAGGGAGTTATAGGGGGGGCGGGACACCCCTTCGTGTCGTGTGGTAAATCCCTGGATAGAAGTCGGGTTTTTAGTCTCAAAAGTTGGTGCGAGATAGTGAATACGCCCACGGCGTTGCATTTCCATATTAAACTTCCTTCTTTGGCTCGGAGTCCACGCAGGGCTCCTTCTTCTGACGTTGTACCGCGATATAGCATGCGGTGAGAATAATGCATCCTGCAATGAGCCACCCAATGGCGCGATGGGTCCACTGGAGGACAAGTTCTTCATTTTTACCGATGATGAAGCCGATTATTGTCAATACTGAACACCATAGGAATGCTCCGAGTGTGGTGTACAAGGCAAAGACAGAATGTCTCATGCCGGTAATGCCAGCTGGTATGGAAATAAGATGCCGCACAACCGGAAGCAGTCTGCCAATGAATGTTGAAATAGCTCCATGCCGATTGAAAAAATTCTCGGCCGTGCATAGTTTTGCTTCGGATATTAAGAAATATTTCCCAAAACGTAGAATGAACGGTCTTCCAAGGTAGCGTGCTGCAAAGTAGTTTACGTAGGCACCGGCGAGGCTACCAAATGTGCCGAGAGCAATAACGCCGAACCAGTGCATCTCTCCGGTATGGATCAAATAGCCTGCTGGTGGCATCACCAGCTCACTGGGGACGGGCAGGAGTGAGCTTTCCATGGCCATAAGCAGAAAGATACCGCCATAGCCTAGGGAACTGATGACATCAATAAGCCAGTGAATGGCAGTGTGGAGCATAACATCCTTACAAAAGGTCAAAATTACTAAGAACCATTATTCTTATACTCAAAACAGGCAGAAGTTACAACTGGTGAACGTAGACAGGTTGTTATTATAACCTTAAACGTGTAAACAATGGAGGTAATTAACTGGTTGTCATTGGAAACCGTGGAGCAATTTGAGGTGGTGGGGAGGAGTGGTACGTGTCGGAGCCTGTTCGTTGCGCATGGGTCTTGGATAACCCTATTAGCAGATGCTACCATGATGATGAGTGGGGACGGATTACGCATGATGAACGGTATCTGTTCGAGATGCTGATGCTCGAGGGGGCACAGGCAGGGCTTTCCTGGCATCAGATTCTTTCACGTCGAGACGCATATCGTCTGGCTTTTCATGATTTTGTGCCTGAGCGTGTTGTAAGAATGCACAAGAACGAGATAACAGATATCCTTAATCGTGGCGAAATCATTAGGCATCGAGCAAAAGCGGATGCCGTTGTACATAATGCGCATGCGTTTCTTGCTGTTCAGGAGAGCTTTGCCGGTTTTTATAACTACCTCTGGTCTTTCACGAATGGCACTCAAGTCCAAAACTGTTGGGAGAATCATTGTGAGATTCCAGTTAAAACGCCACTCTCAATTCAGATGAGTAAGGACATGAAAAAACGGGGATTTCTCTATGTCGGGCCGGTTATCTGTTATGCATATCTTCAGGCGGTCGGTGTTGTGAATGACCATACCGTTGATTGTTTCCAGTGGGGAGCGTGTAATGCCAGAGTCGTTTAGGCAGTACCGTTGGCGGCAGTTCGCCACATTGGCACTTATGTATATCCTGGTCTATTTTTACCGAGTTTCCCTTGCGGTTGTTTCAGTTGATGTATCTCAGGAGCTGCATCTCACTCCAGAGCAGCTCGGGTTATTGGCTGGTATTCTCTTCTTTGTCTATGCAGTTGCACAGCTGCCGCTTGGTCCATTGATTGATAGAGTAGGACCAACGCAAGTGATGTCGGTTTGTGGTTTATTGACGGCCTTGGGTGGGGTGTTGTTTGCAACTGCTGATACACTCCTTGCTGCTATGGCAGGGAGGATTTTGATCGGAACAGGAACTGCTTCGGTTTTGATGGCAACCTTTACGATATTTAGTCACTGGTATACAAAGCAGGAGTTTAGCCGAGCATCGGGGCTTATGGTCGCGGCAGGTAACCTTGGAAATCTTGCCGGTACGGCTCCGCTCGCTTTCGTTGTTGGTTTTTGGGGCTGGCGTTCATCTTTTATGGCGGTTTCATGTGGCCAAGCCTTGATTACGCTACTGGTTTGGGCGAAGGTTAAAAACACCCCTCCCAATGTCCCGCAGTGTCACGAACTAAGCCATGGTGATAGGCCAAGCATGCTTGAGGCTTGGAAAATACTCTTTTATGATCGTGACTTCTGGTTACTGGCCTTTGTAGCATTTAGCTGGTACGGAAACTATATGGCGGTACAGGGATTATGGGGCGGGCCCTACTTGATGGAGGTGCTCCGCCTTAGCAGAGAGGCGGTAGGCGGCACCCTGATGTGGACGTCAATCGGGTTCATTGTTGGCTCCATAGGTGTCGATACGGTTGCAAGACGTCTGTTTCATTCCTATACCCGGACGCTCTGGACTGGCCAATTGGCACTTCTGGGACTGATGAGTGGTTTTATGGGATGGCTTTCGCGGATTCCGGTTGAAGCCTTGCCACTCTATTTTTTTCTGGTCGGACTTGCGGTATCAAGTGGTATTATGATTTATCCAATAATCAGAGCTCGGGTTCCCGTGGATATTGTCGGAACCGGGCTGAGTACCCTTAACTTCTTTGTACTCCTTGGCGCAGCTGTTGCTCAACAAGGAATGGGTAGCCTTTTGATGGTTGGTGGCGGATATACCAACGCAGGTTTTAGAATGGCCTTTGCAGCACCGGTCATGAGTCTTGCAGTGGCATTACTTGTATTTCCTTTTACGAAAAACTGCCCTGCTGAATAGATATGGGGAAATGCTATGAAACAATTTGTTAATGAATTGCTTGATAAGATGGCTGTTGCGTCAACCTTTTTAGTGAAAGACAAGGTGGTTGCCGTTGCTAAGAACGGTAAGCCGTATATGAACCTTCGTTTAATGGACCGAACTGGTGATGTTGATGCCAAAGTTTGGGACAATGTTGAACGCTATGCTGAAACATTCCAGCGTGATGATTTTGTCATGGTGCGAGGAACGGCATCGTTATACATGGGTAAGATGCAAATTGTCTTGAAGGATATTACGCGCTGTAATGATGACGAGGTCGCACTGGAAGATTTTATGCCTGTTTCGGCTATTCCGGCAAAGCAACTAATTCAGAACCTGAACAGCGTCATTGCTAGCCTTGATAATCGGTATCTACGCCAACTCATGGAGGCTTTCTGTGCAGACAAGGAGTTCTTGTCTGTCTATGCAAAAGCTCCTGCGGCCAAAGGGATGCACCACGTCTATCTCGGTGGCTTACTAGAACACTCCCTTTCGGTTGTTCGTCTTGTTGATGTCGTTGCTCCGTTATACCAGGGGGTTAATAGGGATCTGCTGGTGGTTGGTGCACTATTGCATGATGTCGGTAAGGTAAATGAATTACGTTATGAACGATCATTTGACTATACGGATGAGGGGAGGCTTCTGGGGCACATAACCATCGGTGTGGAGATGATTACGGAGCGTATTGGCACTATTCCTGATTTCCCCCGAGAGCTGGGGATGCTTTTAAAGCATATGTTGTTAGCTCACCATGGTCAGTATGAATATGGTTCACCAAAGAGGCCGAAGACCCTTGAGGCAATTTTACTGCATTACCTTGACGATATGGACTCTAAGGTCAATGGGGTATGCGCCCACATGAATAAAGAGCGAGAGACAAGCGAGGGACATTGGACGTCATTTCACCGGATGTATAATCTAAACTTTTATCTTGGTGAGAAAGAGGAAAAAATAACTGGGACTACTGATGGTGCCTCTTCAGTTTCTGAAGAGCCGCAAACGCGTAGTGAATCACCAAACTTATCTCTGTTCGAATAATCAGAGCCGTATGACGATAAAGAAGTACGACAGGAGAATGGTCGCGATTATCAGTAAACAAGCGATAATTCTGTCTGCAGTTTTCCCTAAGGTTAAGGGTGGGATTGCGCTGCTAATGGCAATAAAGCTTCCCGCCAGTTTGTAGGTGGGTGAGTTTAAAATACCAACTGCTGCAAGGCCAAGTACTCCTAGAAGGTAACAGCAGGCTCGTATCCATGATGCATGGGGGATTGGTTGTGTGGGCATTGTTGGCTTTCTCTGCGTATCACTGCTCAAGGACAAAGGTGACAGGACCGTCATTAACGAGGGCAACATGCATATCTGCTCTGAATACTCCTGTGTGTACAGCCCCTGTCGGTAGAAGCTTCCGTAGCTCATCTACGAATTGTTCATAGCGTTGTTCCGCTACTGCTGGTGGTGCTGCGCCACCAAAAGACGGCCGCCGTCCTGTTTCGCAGGAAGCGGTAAGCGTAAACTGTGACACAACCAGTATTTCTCCCCTTATGTCAAGAAGTGAGCGGTTCATTTTACCATCTTCATCTTCAAAAATCCGTAGCCCGACAATTTTTTCTGCCAACTTCTTTGCCTGTTGAGCTGTGTCATCACACTCGATGCCAATCAGCACTAGAAGCCCTTGGCCTATGTTTGCGATGGCTACGGTATCAATGGTGACCGAAGCACTACATACCCGTTGTATGACTGAGCGCATAGAATCAGCCTTCCCTAAATTTTTTCCAGTAGATAGCTGCGTGAGCCAAGACCAATCTGTTCTGCATGTTCGAGTTGCACCTGCCATGGAATGGCAGGCCAGACCCCCTTGAATTTATCGCCACCAGGTTCATGACCGGAAGTGAGGGCAGAATGTGGGTTGCCGGTGGCAGCGTTGACAAGGTCACAACAGGCCTGATCAAGTGCGACCGGATCTGTCGAGGCACAGATGCCGATATCGTTTACTATCGGTGCATCACAATGGCCATAACAGTCACATGCAGGGGATACCTGCGTAATGAAGTTTACAAAGACGGTTTTGTCTCGTTTGTTTTGTATGGCGGCGAGTGCGTATTCTGCCATTTTTCTCATAACAAGGTCTGATGCCTCATTCCACTGTATGGCAATTGCCTTGGATGGGCAAACGGTTATGCATCTAGAGCAGCCGGTACAGCGGTGTTCATCAATTACGGCACTATTTCCGTGCATGGTGATGGCGCCATGGGCGCAGGAAGCAAGGCAGAGCTCGCAACCGGTACAGTGTGCCGCTTTGACCTGTGGGGCAACCGTTGAATGTTGCACCAGTTTCCCTTTACGTGATGCACATCCCATCCCTAAGTTTTTGATCGCACCGCCAAAGCCAGTCAGTTCATGGCACTTAAAGTGTGAGAGGGCGACCAGTGCGTCTGCTTCTACAATTTCAGTGCCGATAAAGGCTTCTGATAGGAGTGGGGTTTTAAGTGCTACGCGGGTTTCTGTCACCCCCCGCAGCCCATCACTGATAATCAGCGGTGCCTGTACCACGGCATAGGCAAAGCCGTGTTCAATGCCACAGGAGAGAGCAGAAACTGCCTCTTTGCGCTCGCCGGGATAGAGAGTTGTGGAATCTGTTAAAAAGGGTTTGGCACCACAGTTTCGAATATCATCCACAACACGACGGGCGAAGATTG
Source organism: Trichlorobacter sp. (assembly GCA_048859855.1). Lineage (GTDB taxonomy): Bacteria > Desulfobacterota > Desulfuromonadia > Geobacterales > Pseudopelobacteraceae > Trichlorobacter. Next base: position 4,823 of record JBLIZM010000255.1, on the reverse strand, counting down.
GTCGGATAAAGGCACTGTTACCACGTTCCCCAAAGTGAATTTTTACTGCGGTGAGGTCGTGGGGCAGTGTTTTCTTGGGAAGTTCGCATCGGCTGAGCAGCGTTGATATTTTGTCAAACAGGTTGATGCTATGACTTGCCCGCATATCCGCAAAAAATACCGTCGACATAGTATTACTCCAATCCAGCTCCTTAATAGACCAGGTTAATATGCTATCGTCCTAGTGCATATCACATGAGGAATCAAAACGCATTAAGTGAGTGAAGCCGATCTACGGAAGAATTAATGCCGAGGAAAGCATTTTTCATGACACGTTGATGGGAGCACGAGGCATGGTTACGCTATTTGTAACAAAGATGTAACAAAAACAGAACCATAGGCTAAACAGGTAGTTGTAGGCAGTATATTCGCCTGGCTCAGACCGCAGTACCATGGTCGGTTGTAACGTGCTTTACATCTTAGACGCATAACTGTAACATACCATTTCATTAATCATTGAAATCGTTTTAACCAAAAGGAGATGGGCATGTTTGGATTGATCCCGAAAGAAGAGAAGTTCTTTAAAATGTTTCAAGATATGGGGGCGATCATAACCGAAGGAGCCCAGCAGCTTAAAACCATGCTCGATGACTATCGTGATCCCGTTGGCTCTCAGCAGAGCATCAAAGACATAGAACACAAAGGGGATAGTCAGACCCATAACATTATTAAAACACTAAACAAAACCTTCATTACCCCTTTAGATCGCGAAGATATTTATGCCTTGGCCTCAAAGCTTGATGATATCCTCGATTTGATTGATGCCTCAGCACAACGATTTGTCATGTACAATGTTGATAAGCCGACCAATGAGGCACAGCAACTTGCCTTTATTATTCTCAAATGCTGTCAGACGGTTGAACGTGCGTTAAAGCACCTTGGTGGAAAGTTTGACGATATCAACGATTGCTGTGTTGAAATCAATGCACTCGAAAATGAAGCTGACCGTGTTTGTCGAGAGGCTGTCAGTAGGCTGTTTGACGAAGAGAGCGACCCTATTAATCTGATTAAATGGAAAGAAATCTACGAAACACTCGAGAAGGCAACCGATAAGTGTGAAGATGCGGCAAATATTCTTGAAAGCGTGGTGGTAAAGCATGCTTGATGTTGCCCTCGTGCTTCTGATTCTTGTCATAACTTCGGCACTACTGTTTGACTATATAAACGGTTTCCACGATACGGCCAACGCGATAGCCACCTGTGTCTCAACACAGGCGCTATCTGTAAAAGCCGCAATATTTATGGCTGCGTTTCTCAACTTCGCAGGAGCCATGGTCTCTACCAAGGTCGCATCTACAATTGGTAAGGGTATTGTTGATGCCAGTCAGGTCACACAGTTAGTCGTTTTGGCAGGTATTCTCGGCGCAATTATATGGAATCTGATCACCTGGTACTATGGGATGCCTTCTTCATCCTCTCATGCCATTATTGGTGGGCTTATCGGGGCGGTCACGGCGCATTCGGGCTTGGGCACGCTTCATTGGTCAGGCCTTAATAAAATCGTTCTTGCGCTTGTTTTGTCACCGGTTGTAGGTGTCATCGTCGGATTTGCTGCAATCGTCTTGGTGATGTGGGGGTTCAGAAATGCAAACCCTGGCCCGTTAAATAAGAACTTTAGGCGATTACAAGTTGCCTCTGCAGCTGTTATGGCTTTTTCTCATGGAACCGCTGACGCTCAAAAGTCCATGGGTGTTATCACCATGGCGCTTGTCTCCTATGGGTTATTGCCGGTCTTTGACGTACCTACCTGGGTTAAGTTGTCATGTGCTCTTGCAATGGGATTAGGAACAGCTGCCGGTGGATGGAAAATTATTAAGACGATCGGGAAGGACTTCGTAAAGCTACAGCCGGTTCACGGTTTTTGTGTTGAAACTGCCTCTGCTGCCGTTATTCTTGGCGCATCATCAGTCGGTATGCCAGTCAGTACCACCCATGTTATTACCTCCACCATCTTAGGTGTTGGTATTTCGAAACGGTTGAGTGCTGTGAATTGGGTTGTTGCTCAGCGGATTGTTGTTGCATGGGTTTTGACTATTCCGGCATCAGCGATTGTTTCATATACAGTATATCAGGTGCTCGCGCCGATCTTCAGCTAAGGTTCGTGTTAGATACTAGTGAAACTACGGGGCAGCGCCAAGAGGTGCTGCCCCGCTCTGTTCTTCAACACATCTTTAAAAGTTCAGAAACTGCTTTGGAAATTCCCGTAAATACTTGGGCGATATCAGTTGCGAGCATATAGGCTGGTGTGGTGACAATCTTATGGTCTGTGTCAACTACGCAGTCAGTGGCAGAACAGTCCTGATGAACCGCGCCGGTTTTAGTAATCTCTGCGGCGGTTGCGCTGTCTGTACCGATGGTTACTGTTGGATGAGCCGTGGGCCCCAGAATCAGCGCTAATGTCGCCGGGGCAATACAGATGGCGCCAACCGGTTTATTTTGAGCATGGATTGATTGAATAAGTGAGGCGACACTCGGATCCGGAATTCCTGCAGCGCCCGCCACGGCAAAATTTGATAAATTCAAGGCAGCGCCAAAACCACCAGGGATGATGATGCCATCTAGCTGGTCTGCGGACACCTCTGAAACAGCAGTGACGGATCCACGGGCTATTCGTGCCGACTCAACGAGGATATTACGCTGCTTTCCTGTTGCTTCGCCGGTTAGGTGATTGACTTCATTGAGTGATCCATCCGGTGCAATAAAGACTGGTTCAGCACCTTGTTGCACAAGGGCAAGAATGGTACAGGTCGCTTCATGTATTTCGCTACCGTCACGAACACCGCATCCAGATAATAGTACGCCGATTTTTTTCATGCGCATTTCCCCTTATATCGATTGATCCGCCAAGGCTTGGCGTAGTGCATCGTTGTAGTTAGTTAATGGAATTGGAATGAGCGTCCGTATGGACGCGTCTTCACAGATCACTTCATTTTTAAGCCCATCAATCAATGCGGAGGCAATGCCATATGATACGGGCGTTACTAAGCGGACCCAATAGGCTGAAAGATGTGGTGTTAAAAAAGGTACTGGCACTATGAAGAGCCGTTTACCGAGTACGTCTGCAAATCGTAACATCATTTCACGGTAGGTCAAGATATCGGGCCCCCCGATGTCATAGTCATGGCCAGCCGTTTCGGGTGATGACAGACAGCCTACGAGATAGCTGATTACATCGGTGACTGCGATTGGTTGGCTGCGTGTCTCGACCCAACGCGGGGTGATCATAACCGGTAGGCGCTCGACGAGACTCTTTAGCATCTCATATGATGCCCCACCCTTGCCGATAATTACCGCAGCTCTCAAAAAGGTCGTTTTTGCATTGCCGCTCTTCAAAATTTCCGCAACCTCGAGCCTGCTGGCAAGGTGGTGAGAGAGATGATCACCTTTTTTGCCTAATCCACCGAGGTAGATAATTCGCTTAACCCCTGCATCATCGGCTGCGCGTATAAAGTTTTGTGCTGCAATTCGGTCCTTCTCTTCAAAATCATTGCCAGTTCCCCCCATTGAGTGAACAAGATAATAGGCGGTATCTATCCCTTCGAGGGCTTTTCTGACATCCTGAAAATTAAGCACATCACCGATACACTGATCAACTCCTGCGGGAAGGTTTGTAGCTGTTTTACGTACAAGGCAGCGGACTATAGCGGAGGGGTGTGTGCTCAGCCGCTGTGTCAACCGCCTACCAATAAAGCCGTTGGCGCCGGTGATCAGTATATGGTGAGATTGGTCCGTGAGCATAGCGGTCCTTTTGAATGGTTCATATTAAAACGGGTACTTGCAACTCTGGAAAAATATGGCACACTATATAACATGGGTTATCAAAAGAAACTACAAATCTCAACGCAGCAGGTCTTGGTGGAAGACAATTCTGTATTCTCCATCCAGTGGACGGATTTACCTACAAATCTATGTGCCAATCTCAACGTAATGGATATTTTATCCTTTTATTTTAGAATGATACAAAGGTTCACCCTCGGCGCCATTCAGCCAGTATCCCAGCCCGATGGTGTTGTGTTCTCGCTACTTGGGATTGTGCCGCTCATCTGCTTTCTTCCCCCGGAGTCTCGTGTTTCTTCTGAGGAAGAATCGGTTGCATTGCGTATCTGTGGTGGGTTACTTGTCCAGAAGGATCAATGTGACCGGGGTGAAATGCAAATCAGTATGACACAGTTAGAAGAGGGGGGCAGGCGGATTACTCTGGCACTGAGTGATTACTGCCCACTCCTGCTTGGCTCCAGCCAACCTTCAGCACTGCGCCGTTGGTTGTATCGGGTGACCCAGGCAGCAATACACCAGTTGGTGACAGCTCGTTTTTTGGGCTATCTCTATCATAAGCTTGCTGGCGGCACAAAAAAAGTTGTCATCCAACATGTTACAGTACGTGAAGGAATACGGACATAGGGGGAAGATGGGAATGCTACGCCGCATAGACCAATCGTTATTGTCCCTCTTGTATCATCTGCAGGAGTGGATGAAACTCGCAATACAGGGGTTTAGTCGCATGGTGCGCCCTCCATGGCACTACCGTGAAACCATTACACAATTTGACAAGTTGGGGTACTCGTCTTTGTTTATCTGTACGTTGACGGGCCTCTTTAGTGGGATGGTTATGGCGTTGCAGGCGCTTATCCAGTTAAAGCCCTTTGCTGCGACAAGTTACGTTGGGGGGATGGTTGCGGTTACGATGATAAAGGAGCTTGGACCGGTACTTGCCGCATTGATGGTTACCGGTAGGGCGGGGTCAGCGATAACAGCAGAGCTCGGCAGTATGGTGGTCAGTGAGC
>JBLIZM010000254.1:0-7155 GCA_048859855.1 Trichlorobacter sp. | reverse complement strand
TCTCGACACTGGCTGTCAGTTCCCTCCAAAAATCTGTTCTCCTCAACTGGTCAGTAACCCGTAGGGATCGTTCGCCACCGGTACCGAGTACTACTTCACTTCCAAGGAGCAAACGATCAAACTCCCGATCCACCACGCATGATAGCTCAGAACACTCCGTAATCAGACGACCCTCAATCAATGCCGAAAGACGCTGATACAGGTCATCATGAGCTTCCGGTATTTCCCGGCCAAGTCGCCCCATGATGACCGGCAACATTCCCCCCTTTGCCCCAGCAGTAACGAGTCGTCCAAGCTGTTTTTGCAGCTCACGGCGAGTCACTTGAAGCGTAAGAGCCCCTGTTGCCGCATCTTCAAGATGATGGGCCTCATCAATGATCAGCTTACTAAAAGGAGGCAGGATAGCAGTAGCGTCATACCCTGCATCACTGCGAAGAGCCATGTCTGCCAGCAAGAGAGCATGATTAACCACGAGGATATGTGCAGCTGCAGCCTCTCTGCGTGCACGGTAGAAAAAACAACTGTTGAAAAAAGCGCAGCGCGATCGTGCACATTGGTCTGCTTCCGAACGCACCTCCTCCCAAACAGCCCGCACCGGTTGAAAGGAGAGATCACTCAGGCAACCGGTCGGACTTTGTTCCGACCAGCGAGCCAGCGCCTCAAGTATCTGGTTATCGTCAGAGGGAAAGAGTTCCGGATCCTTTCTCACTCCTTCCAGCTTCCGCTGACACAGGTAGTTACCACGCCCCTTAACAAGACAGGTATTCAATGTGGTGCTCGTAAAGCGCTGGAGTAGGGGGAGGTCTTTCTTTATCAACTGTTCTTGGAGATTAATGGTGTTGGTAGAAACAACAACCCGTTGTCCGTTTTTTAGCGCCCATGCAACTGCAGGCAGAAGATATGCCAGGGACTTGCCCGTTCCGGTCCCTGCCTCAACCAGTAGCAGCCTATTGCGATTGAAGCTTTCTGCGACGTGGCGAGCCATAACCTGCTGTTCTTCCCGGACCTCAAACTGAGGGATCATGGTGGCAAGTGCTCCGTCAGATGAAAAGACCGATATAAAGTCATCAGGGACAAGGTCAACAACCGGTACTGCCTGGTGTGGCTTGACGACCACATACCACTCAGTCCCCTCATTATTGACAATGGCAAAGCCAATACCGTTATTGCCACAGACAGATGCCACTGATAAATCCGCGTCTGATGGCTCTAGAATCCCACTGGGATGATTATGAAGCACTATCTGCCCTGGCTGCGCACGCTGAATAAGTGCCGGAACCATGTGGCGATTTCCACGTGCAAGTAACTCCAATGCAACAATACGGCCATCACCCCCGACATCACCGAGGAAGAAAACCTCATTTCCACCAGCGGCAGCAATAGCTGCCCGCAACTCATTTTGCTGCTCAGGGGAGCAGTAAAACGCCTCGTATTGGCGGGAGCGTGAGGTCACAACAAGGCCTCCCAGGCAGCGTATGTCTCCTCAAGTTGAACTTGTAGAAGGGCGTGACGCTCTCCAGCATCAGCCCCCTGCGCAACATCATCAAAAAAACCAGGAGTATTCATTGCCGACTCAAGGGAAGCAAGCTCGTGCTCAAACTGTTCAATCCGCTGTTCCAGCTCGACTCTCTGCCGATCCCGTGCTTGATCCTCACGTTTGCGTTTCCGCTGTTCCTCCCGATCCCGCACTCGATCGTCCCGCTGCCCCCCTTTGGTCGGCTGCGATACACCACTCAAGGCCGCGGGGGCTGCCATCCCCTCGGCTCTTTTTTCAAGGTAGTACTCATAATCCCCATGATAGCTGGTAACCGTACCGTCAGCAACTTCGACAATTCGACTGGCTAAAGAGGTCACGAAATAACGGTCATGGGAGACAAACACCACCGTACCGGCAAACTGACGGAGCGCATCAAGAAGGATATCTTTGCTCTGTAGATCAAGGTGATTGGTTGGCTCATCAAGAAGCAGTACATTCGCGGGACGGAGGAGCATTTTTGCCAAGGCAAGTCGGTTACGCTCACCACCGGACAATACGGAGACCGATTTATCAATGGCATCGCCACTAAAGAGGAATGCCCCCAGAATATCGCGCAACCGAGGAACCATTGCATACGGACAGCCATCATATAACTCCTCATATACTGTCCGGTTTGGCTTAAGAGCTTCCGCTTGGTTTTGGGCAAAATACTCTCGGGTAACCTGATGCCCTAGTAATAGATCCCCAGTCGTTGGAGAAAATCCTCCTGCCATAAGCTGCATTAGTGTTGATTTTCCAGCACCATTATAGCCAACAAGCGCAACGCGCTCTCCCTTTTCAATTGTTAGGGAAACGTTTTTAAAAACCGGTTGTGTATCATACGCTTTACTTACTCCCATCAAATCGAAAACCACACGTCCACTCGGTGGAGCCGTAGGGAAGGAAAAAGCAATGCGTTTACGTTCCGGCGGGATTTGTATCCGTTCAATCTTCTCAAGTTGGCGAATACGCGATTGTACCAAAGAGGCCTTTGTCGCCTGAGACCTGAAGCGCTGTATGAACTCCTCACAACGTGCAATTTCTTCGTCTTGAATCCGCTTAGCCTCCCGAAGTGCCTGCATACGCTCGGTGCGCTGGACAAGATACTCCGAATAGCAAGCAGCATACTCCGTGACACCCTGATTCCAGACTTCTGCTGTTCTACCACACACTCGATCCATAAAGAGTCGATCATGGGAAACAAGGACAACGCTTCCCTGGTACTCCTGCAAATACTGCTCAAGCCAGTTACGGGCATCCAAATCAAGGTGGTTCGTCGGTTCGTCAAGAAGAAGGAGGTCAGGTTTTGCTAGAAGAAGACGTGCCAGTGCAATTCGCATCTGCCATCCCCCCGAGAAATCCCCACAATCCCTATGCCAGTCTCCCTGTGAAAACCCCAATCCATTCAGGACGACCGCAAGTTCCGCCTCGATTCGATAACCACCGAGGTCTCGGAAACGATCCTGAACCGCACCGTAGCGCTCTAGCTGTTTAGCGTAATCCTCACTCTGGTGCTCAAGTGATCCCAATGCCTCACCAAGGTAATGCAGCTCCTGCTCTAACGCCAGGAGCCCTTGCAAAGCACTGCGTACCTCATGGAACAAGCTCGTCCCTTTCGTAACAATACCATCCTGTGGCAGGTAGGCAATACGACACCCTTTTGCAATGGTAAGTGTACCGGAAGACGGCTCCTCGATACCGGCAAGCAGTCGCATTAATGTCGACTTTCCTGCACCGTTATCACCAACGAGTGCGATTCGATCAGCACGCCTGATATGCCAGGAGACACCGTCGAACAAACGATATCCGCCGAATTCTTTCGTAAGGGATTCAAGGTGTATCATGGGAATTATAGGGAGTTGCCGGTATCGCTAATGATCGTTCCATCTCGAAAAGTAATACGCCGGCTCGCATAGCGTGCAACATCTGGTTCATGGGTAATCATAACAATGGTAATGCCCGACTGGTGCAGTTCCGTAAAGAGCTGCATTATTTCTTCTGTGGTTTTGGTATCAAGATTGCCCGTTGGCTCATCCGCCAGAATAACTGCTGGGGCATTAATCAAGGCCCGCGCAATCGCAACCCGCTGTTGCTGTCCGCCCGAAAGTTGCGTGCTGGTATGACCAGCCCGGGAGGCGAGCCCAACCCGCTCCAACGCCTGAAGTGCCTTATCCTCACGCTCTGTGGCGGCTACCCCGGCATACACTAAGGGAAGCTCCACATTCTCACGGGCGGACGTTCTCGACAGGAGATTAAACCCATGAAAGACAAAACCGAGTTTTCGATTACGGATATCCGCAAGCTCATCAGAACTCATTTGTGCGGTATCAACACCATCTAGCAAGTACACGCCGGAAGTCGGCGTATCAAGACACCCCAGAATATTCATGCACGTGGACTTACCGCTACCCGACGCACCAAGTATGGCAACAAACTCGCCTGGCTGCACCTCAAAAGAAACACTCTGTAACGCGGTAACGGTGTGGTCTCCGCTACCGAAGGTTTTTGTGATTGACTGTAGTGCGATAACAGGTTGCATGGCTAATGATGGTATGGTTCACCATTTAAAATAGTGAACGCGCGGTAGAGTTGCTCAAGAAAAATTGGCCGGACCATCTGATGAGTAAATGTCATTGCGGACAGCGCAATACGCTGCTGGGCACGATCATAGAGGTGTGGCGCAAACCCATATGCTCCGCCAATAGCAAACACCACTTCAGGGGTGCCTGCATCCTGCTGGCGTCCTAACAGGGCAGCAAATTGTGGTGACCGGAGCTGGTCACCCCGCTCATCAAGCAGAATCAAATAGGCATTAGGAGGTACGTGCTTCATAATCCGTTCAGCCTCTTTCATCCGGCCTGTCGCCTGATCGGCATACGGGTCGTCCTTTACCTCCAGGACGGTCAGAGGAGCATACCGGCAAATCCTACGGATATACTCGTCAGAACCGCTTTTAATCCAGTCTTCCCGTGTTTTCCCAACCCAAATGAGTTTGAGTTTCACGAGCACCGCTCACTAAAAATCAAAGGAAGCCTCATTGGCCAAAATAACCTTTTCAAGCTCGGGAGCGAGCGGAACCATTGCAGCCTCAACCCATAAACCATCTAGGTCGTAGCGGCGACGTTGTTCCTCCTGGAAAATATGTACCAATACATCGGCATAATCCATGACGATCCATTTTCCCTCGACCTCACCTTCAATCTCTTGAACCTTACCGTACTTTTTGAGTTCTCTCCGGATATGGTCACAAATTGCCTGATTCTGTTTATCGGACTTGCCGGAGATGATAACCAAAAAATCAGCTATCGTACTGATTTCGTGAATATCAAGCACCCTAATGGCATATCCCTTCTTGTCAGCTGCAAGCTCTGCACAACGCAGAGCCCGATCAAGGGCACTTAAACCTGCTGATGCTTTGGTTACCGCTTCGGTCATGATATATAGAGTCCCTTCTGGGCAATGTAGTCTGCTACAGACTGTGGTACAAGATACCGGATTGAACGGTTATTTGCAATCAGATGCCGTATATCCCGTGAGGCAATATCCATTGGCGCCCCGGCAATGAACATAATTGAATTCCCATTATCACATCGCAGTATGGCTTCTTCCTCTACAACAAACCGTAACCGGCATGCCTCAGGAAGAGCCGCAATCAAGCTTTTGGGGCGAAGATGGCCAGGCCGCTGCACCACAATAAACGATGCAAGATTGAACAATTCATCTCCCCGGTACCAATTAGGAATATCGTAATAGGAGTCAAGCCCGATAATAAAAAAAAGCTCATCGTCAGGATAGCGAGACCGCAATACGGTGAGCGTATCATACGTGTACGAGCACCCTTCACGACCGGCCTCAAGTTGGTTAATATCAAAATGTGGGTTACCATCTATTGCTGACGTAAGCATGGCGACACGGTCAGTATAAGGAGCAAAAGCGGATTGCTTGTGTGGTGCCGTATGTGTTGGGATAAAACTGACCATTTCGAGGGAAGCAGCCATGCGGGCCTCCTCTGCTAGGCGAAGATGAGCCATATGAATAGGGTCAAACGCCCCACCAAAGAAACCTCGTCGCACTCAGTTCTCTCCTTTACTCAAAAAAGCCAGTAGGCGCTCTCCCCAGACCGAGCACTGCCAATGGCGAATGCCGGTAATCTCCGCTAATGCGCTCATGGTCACAGGCCATGACTCTGCAATACGCTCAAGCAGCCAGTTTGGTGCAATCAAACCTGATGCCAGTCCGAGCTTTTCCTCTTCTTGGGAACGCCACTCCTTAAGTGCTGTGAGCTTAGCCTTAATTCCCGGATTGGCCTCTCCCCGTGTCCGAGGATAGATTGGCAGCGCTGATACGGGCAATGCCATACCATCAGCAACCGCCTGGAGCAACACTGCTCCAAAGCGGTTACTAATCCCGCGAGGAATTTTCTCCAGTGCTAACAGTTTACTAAATGTTGTAGGAAGCGCTTCTGCAATACTCAATGCGACTTCAGTAGAGAAAACCTTGAATGTCGGACGGTCAAGCGACTGGGCGAGAGCCTCCCGTGACTGCAGGAGTGCCTCCAACACCGCAAGATTACGGCGCTGGAGCTTGCCAGCCCCTTTACATGTCAAAAACAAGGGGCCACTACGCTTTTCTGTTGCCCTGTTTTTTGCCAGTATACCGCACTCTTCTCGCACCCACTCCAGGCGGCCAAGCTCAGCAAGACGCCCCCGAAGGATGCGCGAAAGCATAAGGAGATGCGCCGTGTCTTGAGCTGCATAGTCTGCCATATCCGCGGGAAGAGGCCGTATGCTCCAATCTGCTTTCTGAAATTTCTTATCAAGGCGTATGGAACAGTATTTCTGTAGCAGAGAAGCAAGTCCGATTTCAGTCTCACCAATAAACTGAGCCGCAATCATGGTATCGAAAACCTGTGCAAAATGAATTGAGAAATCACGATCTAATGATCGGATGTCATAATCACCGCCATGCAACACCACTTCACGGCCTGCACAAGAAAGAGCAGCCTCGAGTATGTCCGCATTGGGCACCGCAAGCACATCAATCAGCCAAGTGTCCTGATTTGTTGAAACCTGAATCAGGCAGACTTTTTCTCGATAGTGATGGAGGGAATCTGCCTCAACATCAACCGCAATCTGCGAATGCCGGGAGAGCTCATCGGCAAGACGTCGAACCTCAGTTACTCCTGAAAGTATCTGATAGGACGTTTTATTCACTCAAAACGCCGAACCGGGCGATACCCCGTCGTGCGCTGAACAGGGGTAAACCCAGCGCTACGAATCAGATCCACCATCTCATCCTGGGACATTCTGAAGCTGCACCCCGCAGCCGCAACAACATTCTCCTCAAGCATGGTACCACCCATATCGTTTGCACCAAAAAACAAGGCAATCTGTGCCAACTTCGCTCCCTGGGTCACCCAACTGGCCTGTATATTCGGGATTGTGTCGAGAATTATTCGAGAAAGGGCAAGCACCTTAAGGTATTCAACACCGGTAGCCGTTGTCCCGCCAAGCTCCGTATTACCCGGTTGGTAGGTCCACGGAATGAATGCGGTAAAACTACCTCCTTCTGCCTGGAGCTCCTTCACACGAAATATATGTTCGATTATTTGTTCCGGGGTTTCTGTACTTCCAAACATC